>JAEUNN010000097.1 GCA_016791085.1 Rhodocyclaceae bacterium
TCACGCGGCAGGATGTTGGAATGCGCGGGCAGGAGCAGGACGTCGTCGAAGGTCAGGGCCCGTTGGGTGAGGCGCATCAGTTCTATCCCTACTGACAAAAACGTATTATACGTACCTCGCCCGCCCGGGTCCAACCAGGGAATTTTCGCATGCGCCTGAAAGCTGCACTATTCATCGCGCTCCTGCCGCTTGCCGTCGAGGCCGGCGATATCTACCAATACAAGGATGCTCAGGGGCGTACCGTGTACTCCGACGTACCGCCGCCCGACGCCCAGAACGTCAAGCGTTCGGCAAACACGCCGGCCTCCGAAGGCAATTCGGCGGCCCAGCGCGGCCTGGCCGAGCGCCAGCGCGATCTGCGCAAACAGCAGGCCGATCGCGAACAGGCCGACAGAAAATCCGCCAAGGATCAGGCCGACGCCGAATCGCGCGCGCGCAACTGCCAGGATGCGGAAGCGTACTTGCGCACGCTGGAATCCGGCGAGCGCGTGGTGCGCCACGATGCCAACGGCGAGCGCCAGTTTCTGGACGACGAGCAGCGCAATGCGGAAATCGATCGCACCAAAAAAGCCGTGCAGGACTGGTGCAAATAGACCGCCGCCTGCCCGCGCCCCAGGCGCGGTGCGGACTGCGGCCCGGGCCGGGTCAGTCCGGGCGGCAGAGCAGGGCCACGGCGTGCGCCGCGATGCCTTCGCCGCGCCCCGCATAGCCTAGTTTTTCGCTGGTTTTGCCCTTCACGTTGACGGCGTCGGCCGCGACCCCCAGCGCCGCCGCGATATTGCTCACCATGGCCGGCACGTGCGGGAGAATTTTCGGCGCCTGCGCAATGACCGTGGCGTCGATATTCACCACCTGCCAGCCAGCGTCCTGCACCGCGCGCGCTGCCGCGGCCAGAAGCTTGCGGCTGTCGGCGCCGCGGTAGGCCGGATCGGTGTCCGGGAAATGGCGGCCGATATCGCCCAGCCCGGCCGCCCCCAGGATGGCATCGGTAATCGCGTGCAGCAGCGCGTCGGCGTCGGAATGGCCGAGCAGGCCGCGCGCATGCGGTATATCCACGCCGCCCAGCACCAGGCGCCGCCCCGGCACCAGGGCATGCACGTCGAAACCTTGGCCCACGCGAATTTTCATGATGACGAGGCAGCCCGGTCGCGCAAAATCAATTCCGCCAGGTGCAGGTCCAGCGGATAGGTAATTTTCAGATTCGTGATGTCGGATTCCACCAGGCGCGGCGCCAAACCGGACGCTTCGATGGCGGACGCTTCGTCGGTCACGTCGCGGTACTTGGCCAGCGCGCGGCGCAACAGGCCGAAGCGGAACATTTGCGGCGTCTGCGCGAGCCACAGGCCATCGCGCGGCACGGTTTGCGCCACGCGGTGCGCCGCCGCGGCGCGCTTCACGGTATCGGCCACCGGCATGGCCAGCAGGCCACCGATTTCGTCCTCGCGCAACTGGTCGATCAGACGCGCGAGCAAATGCGGCGCGAGGCAGGCGCGCGCCGCATCGTGCACCAGCACCCAGTCGCCGTCGGCAAGGCTCCAGGGCGGTCCGTGCAGGCTGCTCAGGCCGGCCAGCACGCTGGCTGCCCGGCTGGCTCCACCACAGCGCAGCGGCACCAGGCGCGGCCCGAATGGCGACCAGTCGTAAGCCTCCCAGTGCGCGTCATCGACCGACAACACCACGAACACGCGTTCGATGTGCGGCGACGCGCACAAGGCGCCGACGCTGTGGCGGATCAAGGGGTGGCCGGCGAGCGGCAAATATTGTTTGGGCAGCGCGGCGCCCATGCGCGCGCCCTGGCCGGCCGCCGGCAGCAATGCGAAAAAGCGTGACATGGGGCGATTTTAGCGCGCGGCGCCGGTTGCGCACGGCGCGCCGGAGGCCGCCATGCCACGTGCGCGATGCGCCACCGGCCGCGCGCAGCCCGCACCCCGCACGTGGAAAAGCGGCCGCCGGCCTATACTGTGAGTGGATTCACCAGGCAGGTCCCACCCAGTCCGAGGACATCACCATGCAACCGAGCACCGTACGACCGGCGGCCGTGGCCGGCCTGTTCTATCCGGCCGCGGTGGATGAACTTATCCGCTCCGTGGATGCGATGCTGGCGCGTGCAAGTCGTGAAAGCCATGGACTGCCGCCGCCCAAGGCCATGGTGGCGCCGCATGCCGGCTATATCTATTCCGGACCGGTCGCGGCGCACGCCTACAACCTGCTGCTGCCCGCCGCGGGCCGCATCGAACGCGTCGTGCTGTTCGGACCCACGCATCGCGTGGCGGTCAATGGCATCGCGCTGCCGGATGTTTCAAATTTCGATACGCCTCTGGGCCGCGTGAGCCTCGACAGCGAGGCCTGTGCGCGGCTCAAAACCATGCCGCAGGTAGTCGTGTACGATCCGGCGCACACCTGGGAACATTCGCTGGAAGTCCATCTGCCGTTTCTGCAGCGCACGCTGGGAGTATTCAATCTGGTGCCGCTGGCGGTGGGCCACGTCGATCCGGATCACGTCGCGCACGTCATGGACGAACTGTGGGGCGGCAAAGAAACGCTCATCGTCGTCAGTTCCGACCTGTCGCACTTCCACCCCTATCGCGAAGCCCAGATCATGGACAGCGCCTCGGTGGCCGCGCTGGTCAGCCTGGGCGGACCGCTCAACCACGAGCAGGCCTGCGGCGCCACCGCCATCAACGCGCTGCTGCAGGTGGCGCGCCACCGCGGCTTGCGTCCGCGCCTGCTGGACCTGCGCAATTCCGGCGATACCGCCGGCGACCGGGCGCGC
>JAEUNN010000099.1 GCA_016791085.1 Rhodocyclaceae bacterium
GCGCAATTGCGGCTGGAGAGCGGGGGGGATGCAGATCTATTTCTGCTGTTGTTGAACCAGCGCCTCGCGCGCGACATACGGCATGAATTTCGCGTCGCGGGCGGGCCGCAGGACCCCGCGCTCACGCTTGCCGGCCGGCGCGGCGCCTGCCGCGACGTGGCCGTGCTGTTTGTCGAAATGTGCCGGCGCGAGGGGCTGGCGGCGCGCTTCGTGAGCGGCTACCAGATGCGCCCCGGCACGCGCGGGCCGGGCGCCATGCACGCCTGGGCCGAGGTGCAGCTGCCCGGGCGGGACATCTGGCAGGGCTATGATCCCATGCATGGCAGTGTGGCCGGCGAGGGCTACGTGCCGGTGGCGGCGGCGGCCGATGCGGCCAGCGCGACGCCCGTGGAAGGCGGCTTTTTCGGCAACGCCGGATGCACGCTCACGGTGGAGGTGGAACTATATGCATGAGCCTGACGGCGGGCGCCGTGCAGCGCCGTTGCCGTGCTTGCGCGGGCCTGCCCGAGCCACGCTCTGTGCGCTTTGCCGCCTCTGCCGGCCGGCCGCGCACAGCGGACGTAAAATGGCGGCCATAGCCATATCCATTGCGCCGCGCGCAGATCGAAACCCGCCATGAAACCTTACCGCCTGATCCTTGCCGTCCTGCTGTGCGCCTTGCTGGCCGGTTGCGGCCCCAAACTGGACGGAACCTATGCCGACCCGGCCGGCTTGACGGCCTTCACTTTCCGCAGCAGCGGCAAGGTGTATTACGGTGCGCTGGGCTCGGAACAGGAAGGCACTTACGAAATCGACGGCGATCGCGTCAAGGTCAATGTGGGCGGCGCCGAGCCCATCATATTGCGCATCAAGGACGCGCAAACTCTGGACGGGCCGCTGGGTATACCCTGGAAAAAGCAGGACCCGAAAGCCGCCAAACAGTAAGGCCGGGCGAATCGGCCGGCGCGGTGTCCGGGCAGGGCGCCCGGTGCTGCGGCAGCCGGCGCGCGACGCCGCCTCCAGCCACGTCGGAACGTCACCCGCTTCGCGGCGCCGCCTAAGCACGCGGCGCCGGCCGCAACACTCACCCCTGCCCGTACTGGCCCGGCAGGCGCCCGTACAGCGCGGTAATTTCCCGCAACTTATCGCCGTGGTGGGGTTGCACCTGGTCCCAGCCGAAGCGCCATTCCCAGTGGCCTTCGCTCTTGCCGGGCAGGTTCATGCGGTGCGTGCCGTCGAGGCCCAGCACGTCCTGCAAGGGGTGTATCGCAAATTTGGCGACCGATGCCGCGGCGGTGGCCAGAAAGCGCCATTCCAAATCCTGTTCGCCGCTGAAGCCCAGATAGCGCATGGCGTGTTCGCGCTCGGGCGCGCCGGCCGCGGCCCACCAGCCCAGCGTGGTGTCGTTGTCGTGGGTGCCGGTATAAACCACCGCGTCGGCGGCGTGATTGTGCGGCAGGTAGGGGTTGTCGGCCTTGCCGCCGAACGCGAACTGCAGAATGAGCATCCCCGGCAGCCCGTGCCGCTTGCGCAGCGCGACCACTTCTTCGGTAATGATGCCCAGATCTTCGGCGATGATGGGCAGGCCGCCCAGCGCGTCCTGCAGCGCGCCGAACAGCGCGCTGCCGGGTCCGCTCACCCAGCGTCCGTGCATGGCCGTGGGTTCGGCGGCGGGAATTTCCCAATAGGCCTCGAAGCCGCGGAAATGATCCACGCGCACCAGGTCGTACAGTTCCATGCTGTGCCGCATGCGCGCTACCCACCAGGCATAGCCGTCGGCGGCGTGTGCGCTCCAGCGGTAGAGCGGGTTGCCCCAGCGCTGGCCGGTGGCGCTGAAATAATCCGGCGGCACGCCGGCCACCACGCTGGCGCGGCCGTGGGCGTCGAGTTCGAACAAATGCTGGTTGGCCCACACTTCGGCGCTGTGGAAAGCGATGAATATGGGCAGGTCGCCCACCAGGCGCACGCCGCGCGCATTGGCGTGGGCGCGCAACGCCTGCCACTGGCGCGCGAAATTCCACTGGCAGAATTTCCAGAACGCGATTTCGGTGTCGTGGCGGCGCAGCGCATCCGCCAGCGCGGCCGGCTCGCGCCGCACCAGCGCGGTTTCCCAGTCCGGCCACTCGCAGCCCGGGTGGGCCGCGTCCAGCGTCATGAATAGCGCGTAATCGTCCAGCCAGCCGTGCTGTGCGGCGCAGAAGCGCTGATAGTCCAGACGCTGTTCCGGGCTGGCGCGCTCGAAAAAGCACTGTGCCGCGCGCGTCAGGCGCTCCAGCCGGTAGCTGCGCGTAGCGCCGTAATCGACCTGGCCCGCGCGCAGACCGGGCGCCGGCTCCAGATGTTCGGCGTCCAGCCAGCCCTGGCGCGCAAGGTCCGCCAGGTCTATGAACAGCAAACTGCCGGCAAACGCCGAACTGCTCATGTACGGCGAATTGCCCGGGCCCACGCCGCCCAGCGGCAGCACTTGCCAGAGGCTTTGCCCGGCCGCCGCCAGCCAGTCCACGAAATGGTAGGCGGCCGGCCCGAAATCGCCGCAGCCATGCGGGCCGGGCAGGCTGGTCGGGTGCAGCAGGATGCCGCTGGCGCGTTCAGTTTGCATGGGAATTCAGTCCGTCTGCAGGCACAGCGCGAGCGCGTGCGCTGCAAGCATCAGGTTGGAAGAAGCCGGCGCGACGCCGCCGGCCGGAGCGCCGCCGGGCCGGGCGGTATCCAGCAGCAATTGCCAGGCGCCCGGCGGCAGCACGAAATTGCCGTCGGCCGCGCCGGCGTTGAACAGCAGCAGCATGGGGCGGCCGCAATTTCCGGGTGCGCCGATCAGCATTTGCAGGCAGCGCCCGTCGGCCTGCTGCCAGTCGGCCACCTGCATGGGGGCGCCGTCGGCGCGGCGCCAGCCGAGGTCGGGCAGGGCACCCGGCGCGGCTGCCTGGCCCTGGTACCAGCGGCATGCCGAGAGCGGCGCATATTCGCGCCGCAGGTGTATGAGCCGCGCCACCAGTTCGGCCAGTTCGCCGCCGGCGCCGGACCAGTCCAGCCAGGCCACCGGGTTGTCCTGGCAATAGGCGTTGTTGTTGCCGTTCTGGCTGTTGCCCAGTTCGTCGCCGGCCAGAAGCATGGGCGTGCCCTGCGCGAGCAGCAGCGTGGCAAGCAGGCTGCGCGCCAGGCGCGCGCGCAGGGCCAGCACTTCGGCGCGCGTGCTGGGGCCTTCTTCGCCGCAATTCCAGCTCAGGTTGCGGTCGTGCCCGTCGGCATTGTGTTCGCCGTTGGCTTCGTTGTGCTTGCGCTCATAGGCGAGCAGATCGGCCAGCGTAAAGCCGTCGTGCGCGGTGATGAAATTGACCGAGGCCCAGGGCGCGCGGTTGTCGCGATCGAACAGGTCCGCCGAAGCACTCAGGCGGCGCGCGAATTCGCCCGGGCTGACCGGCCCGTTCAGCCACCAGGCGCGCGCGGTGTCGCGGAATTTGTCGTTCCATTCGCGCCAGCCGCCCGGGAACTGGCCGAGCCGGTAGCCGCCCATGCCCAGATCCCAGGGTTCGGCGATCAGCATGACGCGCGCCAGCAGCGGATCCTGCGCGATGGCGGCAAAGAGCGGCCCCCAGGTGTCGAAGCCGGCGTTGCCGCGCCCCAGCACGGTGGCCAGATCGAAGCGGAAGCCGTCGACATGCATGTGTTCGACCCAATAGCGCAAGCTGTCGGTAATCATTTGCAGCACGCGCGGATGTGCCGCATTGAAGGTGTTGCCGCAGCCGCTCAGATTTTCGTAAGTTTCGCCGCGGCCGCCGCGCAGCCGGTAGTAACTGCGGTTGTCCAGACCGCGCCAGGCAAGCGTGGGGCCGGCCTCGTCGCTTTCGGCGCTGTGGTTATACACCACGTCCAGTATCACCGCGATGCCGGCGCCGTGCAGCGCCCGCACCATGGCGCGGAATTCGCCGGCGGCGTCTTGCGGGTCGGCCGCATAGCGCGGCTCCGGGCAGAAAAAACCCAGCGTGTTGTAGCCCCAATAGTTGCTGAGGCCGCCTGCCACGAGCCGGCGTTCGTCCAGGTGCTGATGCACCGGCAGCAGGTTCACGGCATTCACGCCCAGGCGCTGCAAATGTTCGATCATGGCCGGGCTGGCGAGGCCGCCATACGTGCCGCGCAGGTGCGCGGGCACGCCCGGGTGCAGCATGGTCGCGCCGCGCACATGCACTTCGTACAGCACCAGATCGGCCGGCGCAATCTGCGGCGCGGCGTCGTCCGGCCAGCCGCCAGGCGGCTCGGTCACTACCGCCTTTAGTGCCGTCGCGGCGTTGTCGCAGGCGGACGGCTGCTGCGGGTTTTGCGCGTCGTGGCCAAGTTCCGCGTCGCTCCAGACAAAGTTGCCGGCGATGCGGCGCGCATAGGGGTCGAGCAGCAGCTTGGCCGGATTGAAGCGCTGTCCTTCGTGCGGCCGCCACGGCCCGTGCGCGCGCAATCCATACACCAGGCCGGCCGCCGCGCCGGCCAGATGGCCGTGCCACACGTCGCCGCTGCGGTAGAGGTCGTGGCGCGCGATTTCCTGCGTCGCGCCGGCATCGAACAGGCATAGTTCGATGCGCGTGGCGTGGGCCGAAAACACCGCGAAATTCACGCCGCGGGCATCGCGGTGGGCGCCGAAAGGATAGGGCCGGCCGCGCCCGAGCGGGCTGGCGCGAGTCGCGCTCATGGTGTGCCGGGACGGCGCAGGCCGCCTAACGGCGCGCCGGGGCGACGTTCCATATTTTCTGCGCGTACTCGCGTATGCTGCGGTCGGACGAAAACGCGCCCATGGCGGCCACGGTGTGGATCGAGGCCTGGGTCCAGGCGTCGTGGTTCTTGTACAGGCTGTCGGCGCGTTCCTGCGCGGCCAGGTAGGCGGCATAGTCGGCCAGCAGGAAATAATGGTCGCCGCGCCACAACAGCGTATCGACGATGGCCTGGTAACGCTGCGGTTCGGTCGGCGAAAAACTGCCGCCCGCGATCTGGTCCAGCACGCGCTTGAGCAGCGGGTTCTGTTCGTACAGGCGCATCGGGTGGTAGCCGCTTTTGCGCTGTTCCATGACTTCGGCCGCGGTAAGCCCGAATATGAACAGCTTGTCGGCGCCGACCTGGTCGCGGATCTCTATGTTGGCGCCGTCTTCCGTGCCTATCGTGAGCGCGCCGTTGAGCGCGAGTTTCATGTTGCCGGTGCCGGACGCTTCGGTGCCGGCGGTGGATATCTGTTCCGACAGATCCGCGGCCGGCATGATCAGTTCCGCCACCGACACGCCGTAATTGGGCACGAACACCAGTTTGAGCAGGCCGCGCAGGCGCACGTCGCCATTGACGACCGCAGCCACGTCGTGCGCGAGCCGTATGATGAGTTTGGCCATGTGGTAGGCCGACGCCGCCTTGCCGGCGATGATGACGGTGCGCGGCACCCAGCCGGCATTGGGCTGGTCGATGATGGCGTTGTAGCGCGTGATTACGTGCAGCAGGTTCAGCAACTGGCGCTTGTATTCGTGGATGCGCTTCACCTGCACGTCGAACAGGCCGCCCGGGTCCAGCGTCACGCCCAGTTCGCGCCGCAGGTATTCGGCCAGCTTGAGCTTGTTGGCGAGTTTGGCGGCCGCATAGGCCTTGCGGAAACCCGCGTCGCCGGCATGCGTCCTGAGGGCCTGCAGGCTGTCCAGTTCCAGCCGCCAGTTGGCGCCCAGGGTTTCGTCCAGCAGGCCGCCCAGCGGCCGGTTGCATTGCGCGAGCCAGCGCCGCGGCGTGACGCCATTGGTGACATTCGTGAAGCGCTGCGGGTACAGGCTGGCGAAATCCGCAAATATGGTTTGCCGCATCAGTTCCGAGTGCAATTGCGACACGCCATTTACCTGGTGGCTGCCGACTATGCACAGGTGCGCCATGCGCACGCGCCGCTCGTGACCTTCTTCGATGATGGACAGGCGGCGCAGGAATTCGAAATCGCCCGGCCGCTGGCGGCCGGCTTCTTCGAGGAAGTGGTGGTTGATGTCCAGAATGATTTCCAGGTGGCGCGGCAGCACGTGCTGCACCAGTCCTATTGGCCAGGTTTCCAGCGCCTCCGGCATGAGCGTGTGGTTGGTGTAGGAAAACACCTTGCAGCACTGTTCCCAGGCCGCGTAGCGGTCCATGCGATGCACGTCGATCAGGAGCCGCATCAGTTCCGGCACGGCGATGGCCGGATGGGTGTCGTTCAGATGGATGGCAACCTTGTCGGCCAGGTTGGCGAAACTGCCGTTTTCCAGCGCGTGGCGCGCCAGGATGTCCTGCAGCGAGGCGGAGACGAAAAAGTATTCCTGGCGCAGCCGCAGTTCGCGGCCGGCCGGCGTGCTGTCATTGGGGTAGAGCACCCACGATATGTTTTCGAAGCGGTTCTTGATTTCGGCCGCGCGATGGTAATCGCCCTGGTTGAACGCTTCGAGGTCGATATGCGCCGGCGCGGCGGCTTTCCACAGGCGCAGCGTGGCGACGCGTCGCGTGCCGTGGCCAGGCACCACCATGTCGAATGCACGCGCCACCACTTCGTCCGAGGTGGCCCATACCGGGCGCCCGCCGCTGTGGTCCACCCAGCCGCCGAAACGTATCGGGTAAGCCACGCCGGAGCGCGGAAATTCCCAGGGCGTGCCGCCCGCCAGCCAGGGGTCGGGCCGCTCGATCTGGCGTCCCTGTTCTATGGCCTGTGCGAACATGCCGTATTCGTAGCGCATGCCGTAACCCCAGGCCGGCAGCGACAGGGTGGCCATGGAATCCAGGAAACAGGCCGCCAGCCGCCCCAAACCGCCATTGCCCAGGCCGGCGTCGGGTTCCTGTTCCACCACATCGCCCAATTTGCGGCCGGTGGCCGACAGCGCCTGTTCCAGCGGCTGGGTCAGCGCGAGCGCATCGAGCGCGTTCTGCAGCGCGCGCCCGACCAGAAATTCCATGGACAGGTAGTAAATGCGCCGCGCGCGCTGGGCGCTGTCGCTGCGCTGGGTTTCCACCCAGCGCTCGCCCAGTTCGTCGCGCGCCAGCAGGGCCGCGGCGGCGAGCAATTCGGGCGGATGCGCGGCCAGCGGTTCGGTGCCTACGCTGTGCAGCAGGTGCGAGGACAGGCGCTTTTGAACTTCTTGCGGGTCGGGTATATGCGTGGCGAGCAACATGGTGCGGTCCGGTCTGCCTGGGCGTGTGGCGCCGGCCACCGCGACGCGGGTGCCGGCCGGCCAGACTTTATCATGGGCAACCCGGACGGGGCGCGCGGGGCAGGGCATCCTGCCGCATTGCGGGCATTTTTGTGCCGGCCGCGTGCGCCGCACCCGCCGCCAGGCGCGGCTGGCAGCGGGCGATGGCGTAGAATCCGCGCTTTCCCGGCTTCTGGATCGAATTCATGTTTTCCGGCATAGTCGCCGCGATCGGTCAGATCACGCGCGTAAGTCCGCTCGCCGCGGGCGTTCGTCTTGCCGTCGATTGCGGCGCGCTGGATTTGGCCGACGTGCGCCTGGGCGACTCCATCGCCGTCAATGGCGTATGCCTCACGGTGGTGGCGCAGGCCGCCGGCACGGTCGAATTCGACGTGTCGGCCGAAACCCTGTCGTGCAGCGTGGGGCTGGATGCGCCCGGCGCGGTCAATCTCGAAAAGGCGCTGCGCCTGGCCGACCGGCTGGGCGGCCACCTGGTGTCCGGCCACGTCGATGCCGTGGGCAGCGTGCTGCGCTTTGCTGCGCTGGGCGAATCGCACGAACTGGTGGTGCAGGCGCCGCCCGCGCTGGCGCCTTACATCGCAGCCAAAGGTTCGATCACCGTGCAAGGGGTGAGCCTGACCGTGAATCGCGTGCAGGACACGCACGAGGGCTGCGAATTTTCCATCAACCTGATTCCGCACACGGTGGCCAATACCACGCTGCACGGCCTCGCGCCGGGGTCCCGCGTAAATCTGGAAATCGACCTGATCGCGCGCTACGCCCATCGCATGCTGGGCGCGCGCATCCACGGGGAAACCGCATGAGCGCGCTGGCGCCGATAGAAGACATCGTGGCGGAAATCCGCGCCGGCCGCATGGTCGTGCTGGTGGATGAAGAAGACCGCGAAAACGAGGGCGACCTGGTGCTGGGCGCCGAACACGTGACGCCGGACGCCATCAATTTCATGGCCCGGCATGGGCGCGGGCTGATCTGCCTGACGCTCAGCGAGGCGCGCTGCCGCCAGCTCGGGCTGGGACTGATGGTGCGCGACAACCGCAGCCCGCACGGCACCGCGTTCACGGTGTCGATTGAAGCCGCGCGCGGCGTGACCACCGGCATTTCGGCGGCCGACCGCGCGCGCACCGTGCAAGCCGCCGTGGCGCGTCAGGCGCGGCCGGCCGACATCGTGCAGCCGGGCCACATATTCCCGCTCATGGCGCAGAAGGGCGGGGTGCTGGTGCGCGCCGGCCATACCGAAGCCGGCTGCGATCTGGCCGCGCTGGCCGGGCTGGAGCCGGCGGCGGTCATTTGCGAAATTCTGAACGAAGACGGCAGCATGGCGCGGCTGCCCGATCTGGTGCCCTATGCCGAGCGGCACGGCCTCAAAATCGGCGCCATCCGCGACCTGATCCACTACCGCGCGACCCAGGAAAGCCTGGTCGAGCGCGTGGCCGAACGCGACGTGCAGACGGTATATGGCAATTTCAGGCTATACGCCTATCGCGACATGACCAGCGATCTGTTGCATCTGGCGCTGGCCATGGGCGACATACGGCCCGAACTGGAAACCCTGGTGCGCGTGCACGAGCCGCTCAGCACGCTGGATTTTCTGGACATCGCGCGTCCGGCCGGCACGTTCGGACTGGATCGCGCCTTGCGCCGCATCGCGCGCGAAGGCAAGGGCGTGGCGGTGCTGGTGCGGCGCACCGAAGTCGATGACGAACTGCTGGCCCGCGTAACGGGTGCCCCGCCGCAGCGCAGCGGCAAGTGGGACCCGCGCCTGTTCGGCCTGGGCGCGCAAATCCTGCGCGACCTCAAGGTCGGCAAAATGCGCCTGATGGGCAAGCGCATCAAAATCCCCAGCATGTCGGGCTTCGATCTCGAAGTGACCGGCTACGTATCGCCGGAAGAGGAGTAATAGCTGTGCCGCGTTATGACGACATCCCCGAAATTGCCCCCGATCTCGCCGGCTCCGGCCTCAGCGTGGCGGTGGCGGTGGCGCGCTTCAACCACGATATAGGCGAAGGCCTGCTGTCGGCCTGCACGGCCGAACTGCGCCGTCTGGGCGTGGCGCCCGCGGCCACCCTGATCGTGAGCGTGCCGGGCGCGCTGGAACTGCCGCTGGTATTGCAGCGCCTCGCGCTGTCCGGCAAATACGACGCCCTGGTGGCGCTGGGCGCCGTGGTGCGCGGCGAAACCTACCACTTCGAAATCGTTTCGAACGAAATGGCGGCCGGCATTACCCAAGTGCAGCTGAAAACCGGCATTCCCATCGCGAACGGGGTACTCACCACCGAAAACGACGACCAGGCGCTGTCGCGCATGGCCGAAAAAGGCAGCGACTGCGCCCGTGCGGCGGTAGAAATGGCGCGCCTCTTGAAGGCCTTGACGACATGAGCGCGGGCGATATTCCGGCCGACAAGAAGCCCGTATCGCGCTCGCCGCGGCGGCGTGCGCGCGAATTCGCGCTGCAGGGCGTCTACCAATGGCTGGTGGGTGGCGCCGATGCGGCGGCCATCGACGGCCACATGCAGGAAGTGTCGGGCTTCGACAAGGCCGACCGGGCGCTATTCACGAGCTTGCTGCACGGCGTGCTGGATCAGGCGCCGCAATTCGATGCGCAACTGGGACCGCTGCTGGACCGGCCGGTCGATGAACTGTCGCCGGTGGAACACGCGGTGCTGCTGATCGCCAGTTGCGAAATGCAGCTCCACGCCGAAACGCCTTACCGCGTGATCATCAATGAAGCCATAGAACTGACCAAAAGCTATGGCGGCACGGATGGCCACAAGTACGTGAATGGCGTGCTGGACAAACTTGCGCCGCGGCTGCGTCCGCTGGAAGCGCGCGGCGCCCGTGTGGCGCGCAACGAGGCGCGCGACGCGCCGCACAGCGAGCCGCACGAAGACTGAGCGCCGGCCGCGATGGCGAGCGAATTCGAGCTGATCGCGCGCTATTTCGAGCGGCCGGTCGGCCACACCGATCTGGGCGTGGGCGACGACTGTGCCCTGATACGCGTGGCGCCCGGCCATCAGCTCGCCATTTCGACCGACATGCTGGTGGCCGGCACGCACTTCTTCGCCGACACCGATCCGGCCGCGCTGGGCTGGAAAACTTTGGCCGTCAATCTGTCCGACCTGGCCGCCATGGGTGCTGCGCCACGCTGGGTAGTGCTGGCGGCGGCGCTGCCACAGGCCGACGAGGCCTGGGTGGCGGCTTTTAGTGCGGGTTTTTACGAACTTGCGGCGCGCTATGGCGTGGATGCGATAGGCGGCGACACCACGCGCGGGCCGCTGAATCTGTGCCCCACGGTATTCGGCGAAGTGCCCATCGGCGCCGCGCTGCGGCGCGACGCCGCGGCGGACGGCGACGACATCTGGGTGTCCGGCCAGCCCGGGCGCGCGGCTTTGGGTCTGGCGCACCTGCAGGGCCGCGCCCAGCTCGCGCCGGAGGCCGCGCAAATCTGCCTGGAGGCGCTCACGCGGCCGCAGCCGCGCGTCGAACTGGGGCTTGCGCTGCGCGGCATCGCGCATGCCTGCATAGACGTGTCGGACGGCCTGGCCGCCGATTTGGGGCATATCCTGGAACGTTCGCGGCGCGGCGCGGAACTGCGTTACGACTGGCTGCCGCTGGCTCCGCTGCTTGCCCTGTGCGGCGACGCCGGCCTGGCGGCCGACTGCCTGCTGGCGGGCGGCGACGACTACGAACTATGTTT
>JAEUNN010000117.1 GCA_016791085.1 Rhodocyclaceae bacterium
AGCGCCACGGAAATCGTGATCGAGTTCTGTCAGGCCGGCCGCGGCGACGAACCGGCCGGCGTGCAGATCGTGGAGCGCATCGTGCTGCTGCCGCTGTTGGCGGCGGAACTGCACGGCATGCTCGGGGAAAGCCTGCAGCAACATTTGCAACTGGTCGGCGCGGGTGCGCCGGCGGACGGGAACTGAACCGCATGTCGGGATATTCGGCGATCGCGGCCGTGGGACGCAGCATAGAGCGCCTGTTGAGCCAGGCCTTCGACGAACGCCAGCCGGTGCCCAACCGCAGCGCGCGCGCCGTGCTCGTGCGCACCGACGACCTCATGCCGGCCAATCAGCCCACCGCGATCGGCCAGTACGCGATGTCCATCTTCCTGTACCGCGTGGATTTCAACAAGGCCATGCGCGCGGCCTGGTCGGCCGTGGGCAACGCCGACGGCAGGGGCCACCTTGCGCTGGACCTGCACTACCTGCTCACGGCCTGGGCCGACAACGCCGAGCACGAGCACCTGATACTCGGTCGCGCCATGCAGGCCATCGAGTACACGCCGATCCTGTCGGGCCCGCTGCTGTTCCAGCCGGTGGTCGCGCAGGCGGACGAGCCGACCGCCACGCCTACCGAAGCCGTGCAGCTCGCGCTCGAAGAAATATCCACCGAAGCGCTCATGCGCACCTTCGATTCCCTGCCCACCGACTACCGGCTCACGGTGCCTTATGTGGCGCGCGTGGTGCGCGTGGATACCTTGCGTTCGCGCGTCACGCCGCCGGTCACCGATGCGCAATTTCCGTTGCGGGTGAGCGGATGATCGTGCTGACCCCCCCGCTAGACGTGTCCGACACCGTGCCGGTCGGCATGCTGCGCCATCGCCTGGCGTTGGGCGTAGCGCTCGTGGATGCCGTGCGCGGCGGCGCGGCGCTGGGACCGCTGCGCGTGGAGCTGGAAAGCATAGGCCCCTACCGGCCGCCGGCCGACCGGCCCGCCGGGCTGCCGGCGCGCCTGGAGCCGCACGGTGCCGACCGCCATGCCGCGCGCTACGCCGGCGCCATCGCCAAACTCGTGGACCGCTGCGTCGCCAATGCGCTGGATACATCCTGGGTGCTGCGCATCTATGCGCCGCTGGATGCCGCCGCGCGCGCCTTCGACCCGGCCCGCGACGCGCGCCATTACGTGCCGCGCCGGATGCGCCTCACGCCGGTATTCGACGCCGGCGTGCCGGCCGCGACACCCTTGAACATCCGCCAGATCACCCTGTGGCCGGGCGCGGCCGCGCCGCTGCCCTCGACCGCCACCTGTGTGCGCGGCCGCGTGCTGCGCGGGCCGGATATCGCCAGCGGCGAGCCCGTGCCGTATGCCCGGCTGGCGGCCAGCGTGCCGGCCAGCGAAACGAATTTCGCCGCCGCCACCGTCGTGGGCCGCGGCGCCGCCGACGAACGCGGCGAATTCGTACTCGTGATCGAGGCGCGCGCCATGTCCGGCGCCGGCCTCGTGAACCCCGTGCCGCTGCGCCTGTGGGCGTTTGCGCCGCCGGCCCAGGCGCCGGACCCGAATGACGCGCTGGCGTCAGTGCCCGTCGAAGACGCCGGCACCGCCACCGACAGCGACATATTGCGCGGCCTCACCGTGCCGGCCGGCTACACCGAACAAGTGTCGAAAACGCTCGCCTGCAATCTGGGCGAAACGCTGTCCGGCACCGCCGCCACGCTGCTATTGCCCTAGAAATGCTGAAGCGAATGAGCGACACGAATGCATGGGGCGAGGCGCGCGGCGCACCGCGACCGCGTAGCCATCGCATGGACAGGCGCCGCTGCGCGTACCGCAGCGAGGCGCCGTCGCAGGCATTTCGTCAGCGTTTCATAGCCCGGCCAACCCGGTAACCCGAAGGAGAACAGCATGCCCGAGTATCTAGCCCCAGGGGTGTATGTCGAAGAGGTGAGCTTTCGCTCCAAGTCGATAGAAGGCGTCCCGACCAGCACCACCGGCTATGCCGGGTTGGCGCGTTTCGGTCCGGTGCCGTACGCGGGCGGCCCGCGCACCAGCGCACCGCGCCTCATCACCTCGTTTACCGAATACGAGCGCGTGTATGGCGGGCTCGAGCCGCTCGCCATCGCCGGCGACGAGCGCCTCAATTTCATGGCCCATGCGGCGCGCGCGTTTTTCGCCAATGGCGGCAAGCGCCTCTATGTGTCGCGCGTATTCGTCGATACCGACCTGGACCCGGCCGATGGCCACCTGGCGTCGCTGGACGTGCCGCTGTCGGCCGGCGTGGCGACCTGGCGCGCGCGCTGGCCGGGCGCCTACGGCAACGTGCTGGTCGATGCGCGCGTCGTGCGCAGCAAGAACCTGGCGTTCAAATATTCCCCCGACCCCAACGACATCCTGCAGAAGGACACCTGGGGCGTGCAGCTGCAGCGCGTGCGCCACGGCGCGGTGATAGAACTGATACGCCCGCTGCCGGTGCCGCCGGCCACGCTGCCGAAAGAAAACGACCCGCTCAACGAGGCCAATCTGTTCGTGGTGCAGGTCGATAGCGACGGCCGCCAGACGTTCGTGAATAGCGCCGGGGTCGAAGGCGCGCTGCCGGACGACCTCGGCAACATGCAGGTATACCTGGTCGAAATGCGCGCGCTCGTGTATGCGCCGGGCGGGCGGCTGGATACCTATACCGAACTGGCCGCGCATCCGTCGCAACACCGCGACGTGACCAAAGTGCTGGGCCAGCACGACCCGGAAGACGAGGACGCCGTGGTATGGCTGGACTGGAGCTATAGCGACGCCGACCGTTTCGGCCCGGCGCGGCTCATGGCCGGACTGCGCGGCGCGCTGCAGAAGCGCCTCGCCAACGGCAGCGACGGCGCGCTGCCCGGCCCGTCCGATTTCGAAGGCCAGGAAGCCGACCCGGACGACGTGACGCGGCCCGCCACCGGCCTGGAAGCCCTGGGCGAACTGGACGACATCGCCATCGTGGCGATGCCGGATTCGGGCGGCCTGGGCGACACCGAACTGATACGCGACGCCGCCGGACGCCTGGTTGCGCACGCCGAAAAATACCGCTACCGCATCGCCGTGGTGGATGGCCCGCCGAACAGTTCGCTCAACGAAATCCGCGACTATCGCGGCCAGTTCGACAGCAAGTACGGCGCGCTCTACCACCCCTGGATAGAAATACTCGACCCGCTGTTCCCGGTCGTGCCGGGCATCGCACCGCGCAAACTGCTGTTGCCGCCGTCGGGTTTCGTGACCGGCATTTACGCGCGCAGCGACATACAGCGCGGCGTGCATAAGGCGCCCGCCAACGAGGTGGTCAATGGACTGACCAAATTCGAAATCAACATCAACAAGGCGCGCCAGGACGTGTTGAACCCGGAAGGCGTCAATTGCCTGCGCTTCTTCGAAGGCCGCGGCAGCCGCGTGTGGGGCGCGCGCACCATGAGTTCCGATCCGGAATGGAAATACGTGAATGTGCGGCGCCTGTTCATCTATATCGAGCACTCCATAGACAAGGGCACGCAGTGGGCGGTGTTCGAGCCCAACAACGAACGCCTGTGGGCCAACATACGCCGCACGGTCGAGGATTTCCTGCTGGTGCTGTGGCGCGACGGAGCGCTCATCGGCGAAAAGCCGGAACAGGCTTATTTCGTGCGCTGCGACCGCACCACCATGACGCAGAACGACCTCGACAACGGCCGCATGATCGCGCTGGTAGGCGTGGCGCCGTCGCGTCCGGCCGAATTCGTGATATTCCGCGTCGGTCAATGGACCTCGGATTCCAAAGTCTGACGGCAGCGGCCGCGCCCGTGCGGCGCGGCCGTACAGCGCGACTAAACGGTAACCATTAGTTCCGGCGGCAGCCGGACCGGCAAGGAAAGGAACACGCGATGGCCACACAACGCGACAACCCCTACGGTGCATTCAATTTTCTCGTGTCGCTGGGCACCGGCGACGAATCCAGCGTGATCGCCGGATTTTCCGACGTGAGCGGCCTGGGCTCGGAAATCAACTATTCCGAGTACCGCAACGGCAATGAATCGTTCAACACCGTGCGCAAGATCGCCAATACCTTCAAGCAGGAAGACATCACGCTGAAGCGCGGCCTGATGGGTTCGGACGACCTGTTCCAGTGGCTGCGCGCGGTGCGCGAAGGCGGCGTGGACAAGCGCCAGGTGAGCATTACGCTGCTGGACGAGGCGCGCCAGCCGGTGGTGACGTTCCGCCTGTTCAACGCCCAGCCGAAAAAATGGGTGGGCCCGACGCTGGCCGCCAAGGGCGGCGGCGAAGTCGCCATGGAAGAGTTTCACCTGGTGTGCGAAGGCGTCACGATGGAGTGAGCGCAGTTTGCGCCACCCGTACAGGACCTCATGACCATGCCTGCAACGCTCGCATCGAGCCGCCTGCCGCTGGGCGTGCCCGGCGTCTATACGCTGCCCGAACAGCCGCCGGCGCGGCTCGACCCGCAGCGCATGGACGTATGCGCCTTCGTGGGCGTGGCGCCGCGCGGGCCGGCTTACCAGCCGCTGGTCGATGAATCCCACCCGGGCGGGTGGGAAATCATGGCCGACCTGGGGCGGCCGCGGCGCCGCTCGGTGGCCGTGGCGATACGCAGTTTCGACGAATACCGCCGGCTTTACGGCGGCTTCGAAGGGCCGGGCCTGTTGCCTTATGCGGTCGCCAGCTTTTTCGAACAGGGCGGCCGGCGCGCCTATGTCGTGCGCGTCGTGCATGCCCAGACCGGCGCGCCGCAACCCGGCCAGCCGCCCAACCTGGCCGGCATGGCGGCCGGCACGCTGGAAAATTTCATGAGCGTGCCGCTGGGGTTTTTCGCGCGCAACGCCGGCAGCTGGGGCGACACGCTCAAGGTGGCGATGGGGTTTTCCACGCGCGCGCTGGGTTTTACGCCGGCCCCCGGCAATACCTTGCGCGTGCTCCGCGCCACCGACGCGCCGCCCGGCACCTTGTTGCGCCTGACCGGGGCCGCCGGCCAGCGCGCTTTCGCGTTTTGCCGCGGCACGCTCGCGCGGCCCGACCCGCTGCGGCCGCTGGTGTATTACGAACTGTCTTTCGATGCCGCGCTGCCGTTCGAGCCCGAGCGCATCGATATCGTCGAGGCCTGGCTGGATGTCAATGACACGGCCGGCAACAGCGAAAGTTACGCCGGGCTGGCGCTGTCGCCCACCCATCCTCAGGCGCTGGCGAGCGTGCTGTCGGACCAGTCGCAACTGATCTGGCCGCACTACGACTGGGCTGCCACGGAACTGCTGCCGGCCTCCACGGGCGTGGAACTGTTGCGCGCCGCCAGCCGCGCATTCGAGGGCGGCCAGGACGACTATGCCGATCTGGTCGCGGACGACTTTTTCGACGCCAGCTGGAGCCCGGCCGAAGAACTGCCGGGCGAGGGCATATGCGCGCTGGCGCAAAGCCCGGATGCCACCCAGTTGCTGGTGCCGGATTTATACGTGCCGGCGCAATGGGCCGGCCGCATCGAAGATACCGAAACGCAAAGCAGCGCGGCCGGCGCGGAATTTTGCGCCTGCGTACAGGTGGAAACCCGCGTCACGGCCGCCAACGTGCCGCCCTCGGCGCTGGAAAACCTCATCCTGAACCCGGCCGGCGGCGACCTCATGACCATCGCCGCGCTGCAAAACCGCGTCGTCACGTTTTGCGAACAGACCGCGGAACTGATCGCGCTGCTGGACGTGCCGCCCGGCCTCACGCAAAACCGCCTGGAACGCTGGCGCGCGCAATTCGACAGCGCCTGGGCCGCGGCTTACCACCCCTGGCTGATCGCCTCGCGGCGCGCCTTCAGCCTGCGCGACGACCGCGCCGACACGCTGCGCCCGCTGCCGCCCTCGGCGGTCGCGGCCGGCATCGTGGCGCAGAAAGAAATCCAGTTCGGCGTGCAATACGGGCCGGCCAACGAAATCGCCGCCGAAGTCATCAACCTGGCCGAGCCGCTGGCTCGTGCGCGCGCCGACAGCCTGCATCCGCAGGGCATCAATTGTTACCTGCGCGAAGCCGACGGCATACATCTGACGGGTGCGCGCACGCTGTCGCGCGACAGCCAGTGGCGGCAACTGTCGGTACGCCGCCTGGTGCTCATGATAGAGCGCACCTTGCGGCGCGAAACGCAATGGGCGGTATTCGAACCCAACGGACCCAAACTGTGGGACGACCTGCGCCATGCCTGCGAAAACCTGTTGCGGCGCCTGTTCCGCGCCGGCGCGTTCGCCGGCAATTCGGAAGCGACTTCGTTTTTCGTGCGGGTGCGCAACGAGCCGGTGCGCCTGGAACGCGGCGAACTATTGATCGAAATAGGCGTGGCGCCGGCCGAGCCCATCGAATTTATCGTGCTGCAGCTGCGCCGCCAGGGCGACGGCACGCTCACGCTGGAGGAATGAGCATGGACGCGCAGCTATTGCCGGCCTTCAAGTTCGAAATCAGCCTGATCCGTTCGGCCAATATCGAAGCCGGGCGCCAGCGTCTGCTGGGCGCCGGCGACAGCGTGGCGGAGCCGACCGGCGACGACGTGCTGGGCAACGGCGGCTTCCAGGAATGTTCCGGCCTGGAAATCGAAATGGACATCCAGGAATACCAGGAAGGCGGCCGCAACAACGGCACCATACGCCGCGCCGGCCGCGCCAAATTTGCGCCGCTGGTACTGAAGCGCGGCATCTTTTTCGATGCCGCCGGCGGCAGCGGCGCGCGCGCCAATGCCGAACTGTGGAAATGGATGCACAGCGTGCTCGACGGCGCGCGCCCCATCGCGCGCTACGACGGCGTGATCTACGTGAAAAGCGCCGACAACACGGTGCGCGCGACCTGGATATTCGAACGCGGCCTGCCGGCCAAGATCAAGGGCCCGGAACTTAACGGCAAGAGCGGCGAACTGGCGATAGAAGAACTGACCATCGCGCACGAAGGCCTGCGCCTCATCATTCCCGATGCCTGAGCCAGCACGATGACCGATCTAGTCAAAGCCACCCTGTGCGAATTGTCGGCCGGCGACCCGGGCTCCCCGGTCGGCGTGCCGGTCGAGGTGCAGTTCAATCCGACCACGCTGCGCGTATCCATCAGCAATAAGAGCGCGGGCGGCCAGCAGGCCGGCAGCCAGGCCAGGCAAAGGCCCGGCACGGGCGAAATGCAGGTCAGTTTCGACCTCATATTCGACACCGCCGACGAAGGCACGGCCGAGGCGCCGCTGCCGGTGACGCGCAAAACCATGATCGTCGAAAAATTCGTGCGCCCGCGCGGCAACACGCCGGCCCAGCAAAGCCCGCCGCGCGTGCAGTTTTTGTGGGGCACGTTCCTGATCCAGGGGGTCATGGAAAGCGCCAATACCGACCTCGAACTGTTTTCCGCCAACGGCACGCCGCTGCGCGCCAAGGTGTCGGTGTCCATCAAGGGGCAGGACCCGCAATACCGCTATGACCCGCTGCCGCCCAGCGTACCGGCCGGCAGTGCCGGCGGCGGCGCCGGCAACACCGCGCCCGGCGCACCCGGCACGACCGGCGGCGCGGCCACCCCGGACAAAGTCGCCCAGGCGCTGCCGGGCGAGTCGCTGCAGCAACTGGCTGCGCGCAACGGGCTCGATCCTTCGGCGTGGCGCGCGCTGGCGGCCGGACTGGCGAATCCGCTGTCGCTGTCGGCGGGTCTGGAAATCGCCCTGCCGGCCGCGCTGAAAAGCCTGAACGGCCCGAATTCCGCGCAAGGACGCGATCCATCCCGCGTGGCCGGCAGTTTGCCGCTGGTGGGCGGGGGCAATCTGCCGGCCGCCTCGCCGGCCGCCAGCAAAGCCGTCGCGCCTGCCGGCTCGGCCGCCGCGCGCGGCGCGCCGAATGCCCAGCCGGCCAATGCGGTTGCGGCCGGCCAGGCGGTGGCCGGGCAGGGCGGGCTGGCCGGCGCGATAGGGCGCGTCAAATCCGACGCCCAAAAAAGCGCGGTGGCCGACACCAAAACCGGTTTCGGGCTGGCGCCGGATACCGCAGCGCCGGCCGTGCTGCGCCCGTTCGGCCTGGGCGTGCCACTGCGCGAACTGAAAGCCGGCGGCGCGACGCCCGCCCCCTACACGCCCGACCCGACCGTACCGGGCTGGCAAGCATTGCCGCTGCGTGCGGGCGGCGGACCGCGCAAGTTGAATCGCCTCGCCCCGCGTGACGCCTGCGCCTGCGATTGCAGCGCGCCGCGCAAGCGCCGCGTTTGAGGCCGGAAGGAAACGCCATGCCTATAGACGTGGGTGAAGTGCGCTCCGACGTGAGCGTGGAAGGCGGCGCCGACCAGCACGCCGGTGCCGGCGCGGCGCGCCATGAATTGCCCGAGGCGGGCGATCTGGTGCGCTGGGAAAGCTTGCGCCGGCGCCTGGAACTGGATGCGGCGCGCACCCGCGCCTGCGGTTTCGATGACGGTTATTCACGCTAAAGGACAGGCACCAGGCCATGCCGCAGGACCAGCAGCCCTTATCCGACAGCACCGTACCGCAATTTTTCGTGAGCGGACGCGAAGTCAATGAACTTGCGCGCGACGTGCAGTCGCTGGCGGTCGAAGAACACGGCGGCGGCATGAAAAGCCTGCAATGCGAACTGACCGCGGTGGGCCCGGAAGACGGCGCGCGCGACGAACAACTGCTGTATCTGGACGGCCGCATCGTGGATTTCGGCTCCGAACTGAAACTGTCCATGGGACCGCGCAGCGCCGCGCAGACGGTGTTCGAAGGCAAATTGAGCGCGCTGGAACTGGCCATGGAACAGGGCCGCGAGCCGCACGTGCGGATATACGCCGAAGACAAACTCATGGACCTGCGCCTGACGCGCCGCTTCAAAACTTACGAGAACGTGAGCGACGCGGATTTGCTGCAGCAGATCGCCAGCCAGCACGGACTGTCCGCCCAGGCTGACGCCCAGGGTCCGACTTACAAATCCGTGCAGCAATGGAACCAGAGCGATCTGGCATTCCTGCGCGCCCGCGCCCGGCGCCTGCAGGCCGACCTGTGGCTGGACGGTAGCACGCTGCACATGGCCACGCGCGATGCGCGCAACGGTAATCGCATCACGCTGATTCAGGGCAATGACCTGCTGGCCGTGGAAATCCGCGCGGAGTTGGCGCACCAGCGCGCGAGCGTGGTGGGCGGCGGATACGACGCCGACGCCAAGGACGCCATAGACGAAGAAGCCGCGGCGTCGGTGGCGGCCGGCGAAACGTCCGGCCTGCGCGCGGGCGCCGAATTGTTGCAGTCGGCATTCGGCGAGCGCGCGGCCTATCGCAGTTTCGACGTGCCG
>JAEUNN010000165.1 GCA_016791085.1 Rhodocyclaceae bacterium
GGACTGGCCGGCGAGGCCACACAGCGTTTTCCGCTGGGCGGTCAGGCCGCCGTGGATGCGATCGCACAGGGCCAGGTGGACGCCGTGGTGCTGGTCGGGGCGGCGCGTTCGTCCAGCGTGTGGTCCTTGCTCTACATGCCCAATGTGCAGCCCATGGATTTTTCCCAGGCCGATGCCTACACGCGCCGCTTCCCCTTCCTGCGCAAGCTGGAACTGCCGCAAGGGGCGGTGGATCTGACGGCCGGCCTGCCGGCGCGCGACCTCAATCTGGTCGGGCCCGTCGCCAATGTGGTCGTGCATGGCGACATCCATCCGGCGCTGGCCGACCTGCTGCTATTGGCCATGCGCGATACGCACGGCAAGGCCGATCTATTCACGCGCGCGGGCGAATTCCCCGCCGCGCAGCCTACGGATTTTCCGCTCAGTTCGCGCGCGAGGCGCTTTTACGAACACGGGCCGCCCCTGTTGCAGCGTTATCTGCCGTTCTGGATGGCCAACCTGATAGACCGCATGATGGTGCTGGCACTGCCGCTCCTGGCGCTGGCGGTGCCGCTCGCGCGCTGGCTGCCGGGCCTGTACGCATGGCGCGTGCGGGCGCGGCTCTACCAGTGGTACGGCGAACTCAAATTCATAGAGCGCGAACTGGAAATCAATCCGTCCGCCCACACGCGGGCGGAATGGGAAGCGTCGCTACAGCGCGTGGACCACGCCGTCGGGCGCATACCGGTGCCGCTTTCGTTTGCCGACTATGCCTACAACCTGCGCCTGCACGTGGGCGTGGTGCGCAGCGAACTGGCGCGGCACTTCGGTGAATCCGGCGCCGCCGGCAGGGCTGCCGAGGCGGCTGCTGCGCCGCCGGGCAAAAGCTGAGCCGGGCACGCTCCGTGCGGACCCGCGCGGCCGGCTCAGAGCGCGCCGGCAGGCGGGCCGGCTTCGGCCCAGCAATTGGGGGTTTCGTACAGCAGCACGCGTTCCAGGCGCAACAGCGCGCCATAGCGGCTGCGGTAGTGCGGCCAGAGCTGGTCGAAAGCCTGGCGCGCCAGATTTTCCGCCGTGGGCACGCAATCGAGCAGCACGGTGTTGTGGCCGGGTATGGCGCCCAACAGATCCACCACCTGGCGGTCTTCGCGCCAGGCCAGGAAGGCGTGGTCCCACAGGTCCACGAGGTGCTCGCGGGCGATGGTTTTGACTTCCGAAAAATCCATGAGCATGCCGTGATCGGGCGCCCCGGGTCTATCGATCACCGCGCCCGCCAGCGTGATTTCCAGCGCATAGCGGTGGCCGTGCAGGTGGCGGCACTGGCTGCGATGGTCGGGGATGCGGTGGCCGGCGTCGAATTCGAGCCGGCGCGTGATGCGTATCATCCTGCGTTCCTCAGTTGGATGCGGCCGCGGCCGGCGCGCCGCCGGGCCGGCCGGGTCACGGAATACCGATCAGTTTGTGCACCTGCACGGACAGCCGCCATTGCGGGTGGCGGCGGCAATAGTCGACCACCGCGCGGGTATGTTCGAGCCGCCGCGGTCCGTCCATGGGCTGCAGGAAAAAATGCTCGAACGGCAGGCCCGTGAGCGCTTCCGGCTCGAGGCCCGGCTGCGGAAACACCAGCTTGAGTTCGTTGCCGGCGCGCTGAACCCAGCTGGTACCGGCTTTGGGGCTTACGCACACCCAGTCCACGCCGGGCGGTACCGCCAGCGTGCCATTGGTTTCCAGCGCCACCTGGAAGCCGTGCACGTGCAGCGCGGCGATCAGGTCTGCATCCAGTTGCAGCAGCGGCTCGCCGCCCGTGCATACCACGTAGCGGCCTTGCGCGGCGCCTTCCCAGGCCGCCAGTACGGCCCCGGCAAGTTCCGCGGCGGTGGCGAACTTGCCGCCGCCGGGTCCGTCCGTGCCGTTGAAATCGGTATCGCAAAAACGGCATTTCGCCTGCGCCCGGTCCGCTTCCTGCCCGGACCAGAGGTTGCAGCCCGTGAAGCGGCAGAACACCGCGGCGCGCCCGGCCTGGGCGCCTTCGCCCTGCAGCGTGGAAAAGATTTCCTTGACGGAGTAAGTCATGCCCTCAGGCTCCAGCCTGCGGCGTGCGCGGTGGCTCCGGCGCGAAAGGGGATAACATAGACATCTTTGCGCTGGCCGGCTGGCAGGATGATGTGCGGCGGCGCGGGCGTGTACGGCATGGGGACCGAATCATGGATGCCGGCGCGCAATTGCACGGCGGCGGGATGGGCCGTACAGGACTTGAACCTGTGACCAATCGATTATGAGTCGACTGCTCTGACCAACTGAGCTAACGGCCCGGAGGAAAAGATGCGGAATATAACAGACACTGGACCAAATCCGAATAGCTTGCGTCAGGTTTTGCCGGATTACGAGGGCGGTGGCATTGCCAATCTGATGGCCAGCATCGCGCAGGCGCGCGGCGGCGGCCCGCTTGCCTGCCCGCCGCTTACGGTCGTGGATGACTCGGCGTGGCGCGACGCGCGCTGTATCGTGCTGATCGCGGCCGACGGGGTGGGCAGCCGGCAGATCGAAACGCTGTCGCCGCATGGCCTGCTGGCACGCAACAAATGCGCCGACCTGAGTTCGGTATTCCTGTCCACCACGGCCTGTGCGATCACCACGCTCATGAGCGGACAGCCGCCGCGCGCGCACGGACTGGTGGGCTGGCACATGTATTTCGAAGAAATCGACGCCATGCTCGCGGTGCTGCCGCTCACGCGGCGCGGCCTGCGCAGCGAGCCGCCGGAAGAACTGGCGCGGCGTGCGGAACTGCTGTTCGGCGCGGGCCTGCCGCTGGCCGGGCTATCGGGCGCAATCCACGCGCTCGGACCCGACGCCATACACGATTCGCCGTTTTCGCGCGCCTACGGCGGCGGCGCCCAGCGTTCGGGGCATTTCGGCACGGCCGACATGTTCGAGCGCATTTGCGAACTGGCGCAGGACCGGCAAGGGCCGCGTTATGTGTATGCCTATTTCGATACTTTCGATGCCTGCAGCCACCGCTACGGCTGCCAGTCGGATCAGGCGCGCGCGGTGCTGGAAGAATTCGAGCTGCGCCTGCAGGGGGCGCTGCAGCGTCTGGCCGGCAGCGGCACATTGCTCATCGTGACGGCCGACCACGGTTTTATCGACGCCCCGCTGGAGCGCCTCATCGAACTGGACGATCACCCGCAATTGGCGGGCATGCTCGCGCGCCCGCTGTGGGGCGAGCGCCGCGTGGCGTTCTGCAGTTTGCGGCCGGGCAGCCAGAAACAGTTCGAGCGCTATGTCGCAACCGAATTCGCTTCCATCTGCGACGGCTACCGCAGCAGCGACCTCATCGACGCCGGCTGGTTCGGACCGCCGCCCCAGCATGAGCGGCTTGCCGCGCGCGTCGG
>JAEUNN010000210.1 GCA_016791085.1 Rhodocyclaceae bacterium
CAGCGCGCCTTCCCAGTCGCTGGCGCTGCCGCCGTCCTTATGCACGGCCTTGCCCAATAGCGGCGTGACGGTGTGGTCGTCCAGAT
This sequence comes from Rhodocyclaceae bacterium, assembly GCA_016791085.1. GTDB lineage: Bacteria > Pseudomonadota > Gammaproteobacteria > Burkholderiales > Rhodocyclaceae > JAEUNM01. The sequence continues at coordinate 87 of JAEUNN010000210.1, forward strand.
CGGCCTGATACTGCCAGCTGCCGTGGCCGCGGCGGCCGTACAGGGTCCACATGCCGCCGTTGGCTTCGGCTTGTACGATGATTTCGAACGCGTTCATGTTTCTGTCCTCGCGGCTGGGTGTTGGCACGAGGCTTGGACGCGCGCGCCCGGGCGGCGTTCCCGGCGGCGCAAATCAGGCATCCGCCGAGCGCGTGGCTTCGAGCACCTTGAGCAATGCGCTGGTGTCCTCGCCGCCCAGACCGAGCGCCATCAGGGCGTTCAATTGCTGCTGCACGGCCGCGCTGATGGGCAAGGGGCTATATGACTGTGCCGCCAGGTCGGCGATCAGCGCATAGTCCTTGTGATGCAGGCGCGCCTGCACGCCGGCCGCGAATTCCCGCCTGGCCATGCGGCCGCCGAACGCGTCGAGCGCGCCGGACGCCGCCGAGCCGGCCAGCATGGCTTCGCGCACGCGCGCAAAATCCACGCCCGACGCACGCGCCAGCATGGCGGCTTCGGCACAGGCCTGGATGGCCGCCACCAGCACCAGCTGGTTGCAGGCCTTGGCGACTTGCCCGCAGCCGGCGCCGCCCATGTGCACGATGGTTTTTCCCAGCACCGCAAGCAGCGGGCGCACGCGTTCCAGCACCGCGGCTTCGCCGCCCACCATGATGGACAAGGTGCCGTCGCGCGCGCCTATGCTGCCGCCCGACACCGGCGCATCCAGCATGTCCACCCCCAGCCCGGCCGCGACACTGGCCAGTGCGCGCGCGCTGGCCGGCGCGATGGTGCTGGTGTCCACGATCACCATGCCGGCGCGCGCGCCTTCGAGCAGGCCGTCGTCGTCGCGCACCAGGTGTTCCACGTCGGACGTGCCGGTCACGGCCACGAACACCACGTCGCAGGTGGCGGCCAGATAGGCCGGACTGGCGCAAAGCCGCACGCCGCGGTTAAGCAAGTCCTTGGCAGTTTCGATGCGCCGCGCATAGACGGCAAGTTTGTGGCCGGCGCCCAGCAGACGTTCCAGCATGGGGCGGCCCATGGCGCCCAGTCCCACGAATCCGACTTCCATGTCATTCGACTCCGGACAGGCGTTCGTAAAGTTTCAGCATGGCGATGGAATCTTCTTCGGCCATGCCGGCTCCCTGCATCGCATTGAACATTTGTGCCACGGCGGCCGCGAGCGGCAGGCCCAGGCCCAGGCGGTGCGCTTCTTCGAGCACGATGCGCAAATCTTTCTGG
>JAEUNN010000227.1 GCA_016791085.1 Rhodocyclaceae bacterium
CAGGCTCACGCGGGTGCTGCAGCATGCGCTGACCAAACAGGCGCCGCCACGTCATGGTATCGTGCGGCCGAAAATGCGTTATGCTCACCAGGGAGGAACGAATCCGCCGCTCATCGTGATACACGGAGCCGGGCTGGACCATGTTCCCGAAACTTACCGGCGCTTCCTGGAGCGCAGTTTCAGCGAGGCGTTCAAGTTGCAGGGAACGCCGTTGCGCGTGCAGTTCAAGAGCGCGCACAATCCGTTCGCTGCCAGGGAGTAAGCGCATTCCGGCAGGATTGTTGCGGTGCCGCACGAAATCCGTGCGGCGCAAGCATCATGCAAGCGAAACGCTGGCGGCCCATGCCGTATTGCGTTACTTTATTATTTTTTGCACATAACAAAGGGGCTCATCATGAGCAACAAAGGGCAGATGCTCCAAGACCCATTCCTCAACACTTTGCGCCGCGAACACGTTCCGGTGTCCATTTACTTGGTGAACGGCATCAAATTGCAGGGGCAGATCGAGTCGTTCGATCAATACGTCGTGCTGCTCAAGAACACCGTCACGCAAATGGTGTACAAGCACGCCATTTCCACCGTGGTGCCGGCCCGTCCCATCAGCATTCCGCACGAGCACGGCGACAGCCAGTGATTGTGCCGCGGCGCCTGCGCGCCTGCGCGGCCGCCTTCCGCAGCCTATTCCCGGGCCGCAATCGCCCGGTTTCCACCAGACTATCCGCAGCCGGGCAGCCGCCCTGTTGCGGGCGGGCTACTGCGCATGTTTGAACGCCCGAGCGCAGGCAGCCAGGTCTTGCTGGTGCAGGTGGATTTCGGCGAGCCGGACATTGCCGAGCGGCTGGAAGAATTGCGCCTGCTTGCGACCAGTGCCGGCGCTGCGGTGGTGGCGGAAATTCGCTGCAAGCGCAAGGCGCCGGACCCGGCCACCTATGTCGGGCGCGGCAAGGTGCAGGAGATTGCCCAGGTGCTGCGCGCCGAAGGCGGCGACGTGGTGATATTCAATCACGCCCTGTCGGGCGCGCAGCAGCGCAACCTGGAGCGCGAGTTGCAGGCGCGCGTGGTGGACCGCACCAGCCTCATCCTGGACATATTTGCGCTGCGCGCGAAAAGCCACGAGGGCAAATTGCAGGTGGAACTGGCGCAACTGGAACACCTCGCGACGCGCCTGGTGCGCGGCTGGACGCACCTCGAACGCCAGAAGGGTGGCATAGGCTTGCGCGGCCCCGGCGAAACGCAGCTGGAAACCGACCGGCGCCTGTTGGCCGATCGCGTGAAGCTACTCAAGTCGCGCCTCGAACAGCTGGAGCGGCAGCGCAGCGTGCGCCGCCGCGCGCGTGCGCGCAACGAGTTATTCACGGTATCCCTGGTGGGCTATACGAATGCCGGTAAATCCACGCTGTTCAATGCGCTTACGCATGCCGGCGCCTATTGTGCCGACCAGCTGTTCGCAACGCTGGATACCACCACGCGCAGGCTGTACGTGGGCGACGGGGTGACCGTGCTGCTGTCCGACACGGTAGGGTTCATACGCGATCTGCCGCACGCACTGGTTGCGGCTTTCCACGCCACGCTGGAAGAAACCGCGAGTGCAGATCTGTTGCTGCACGTGATCGATGGCGCGTCGCCCGCGCGCGAGCAGCAGACCGAGGCGGTGCTGGCCGTGCTGGATGAAATCGGCGCGCGCGACGTGCCCCAGATACTGGTGGTGAACAAGATAGATTTGACCAGCGCCGAGCCGGGATGCGAGCGCGACGAGCATGCTAGAATCGCCCGCGCGCGCGTTTCTGCGCGCACCGGAGCCGGGCTGGACAGCCTGCGCAGCGCCATCGCGGAACATGCTGCGGCCGCAAAAGCCGGCGTATCTGCCGCCGTCGAGGGCTGAGGGCCTCCGGCATAATGTCCAGGCCGGGTGAAACGCACGGGCGATAAGCAAATGGCGAAGCGAAACATATCGTTACACGAATAATGCCGTGTCCGGCCGCGCTGACGGCGGCGCGTGCGGTACAGTCTTCAGTCAGTTCTGATGCATCTTCAAGTGCCCGCGGGCTTCGCGCCGGGGCATCAGCAAACGGAAAGCAACTAATAGTGTTGACCAGCATCCTGATGTCGCTCAATGATCCCCGCTGGGGCCAGCAGGGGGGGCCGGATCGCGGCCGCGATCCGAAACAGGGCCCGCCCGATCTTGACGAGTTGTGGCGTGACTTCAACCGGCGTCTGTCCGGCATGTTTCGCGGGCGTTCCGGCGGTGGCGGCGGCGACGGGCCGCGTCCCCCGCTGTCGCCGCGTGCCTTCGGCGGCGGCATCGGCGCCCTGCTCATGGTGGTGGTCCTGGTTTGGCTCATGTCCGGGTTCTACATCGTGGACGCCAGCCAGCGCGGGGTCGTGCTGCGTTTCGGGGGCTTCAAGGAAGTTACCGAACCGGGCCTGAACTGGCGCTGGCCTTACCCCATAGACAGTTATGAACTGGTCAACGTGACCGGCGTGCGCACGGTGGAAATCGGCTACCGCCAGCAGGAGCGCAACAAGGTGCTCAAAGAAGCGCTCATGCTCACCGATGACGAGAACATCATCAACATCCAGTTTGCGGTTCAATACGTGCTGACCGATCCGCAGCTTTTCCTGTTCAAGAACCGCAAGCCGGAAGAGGCGGTGGGGCAGGTCGCGGAAACTGCGGTGCGCGAAATAGTCGGCAAGAGCCGCATGGATTTCGTGCTCTACGAAGGCCGCGAACAGATCGCCGCGAATGCCGCGAAACTCATGCAGAGCATCCTCGACCGCTATGAAACCGGCATCCAGATCAGCAAGGTGACGATGCAGAACGCGCAGCCGCCGGAACAGGTGCAGGCGGCGTTCGACGACGCCGTGAAAGCCGGTCAGGACCGCGAACGGCAGAAGAACGAAGGCCAGGCTTATGCCAACGACGTGATACCCAAGGCGCGCGGCGATGCGGCGCGTCTTGCGCAGGAAGCCGAAGGTTATCGCGCCAGAATCATCGCCACGTCGGAGGGCGATGCCAGCCGCTTCAAACAGGTGCTGGCGGAATATAACAAGGCGCCCGAAGTGACGCGCACACGCATCTACATAGATACCATTTCGCAAATGCTGTCCAGCACGACCAAGATCATGATCGACGCCAAGGGCGCCGGCAATCTGCTCTACCTGCCACTCGACAAGTTGCTGCAGGCGAGTCCGGGTGCGCACGCCCCGGCGGCGGGTTTTGCCGGCGAGGCGCCGGCGCCGGCACGCGCAACGCCGTCCGATACGGTTAGCGGCCCCCCAAAGGCGGACGTGCCTTCCACCACCGATTATCGATCGCGTGACGGCCTGCGCAGCCGCGAGCGGGGAGAACGCTGATGGGCTCGCGTCTTCCCCTGGCCGGGGCGCTGCTGTTGGCGGCGCTGGTAGTGGCGAGCATGGCGCTATTCACGGTGGATCAGCGCAAGTATGCGATCGTGTCGCAGTTCGGCGAAATACGCCACGTGATATCCGATCCGGGGCTGTATTTCAAGGTGCCGCTGGTGCAGGACGTGCGCTATTTCGACAAGCGCATCCTGACCATGGACACCGCCGAGCCGGAGCGCTACATCACGTCGGAGAAGAAAAACGTGCTCGTCGATTCCTACGTCAAGTGGCGCATCGTCGATGTGCGGCAATATTACATTTCGGTAGGCGGCGACGAGCGGCGCGCGGAAACCCGGCTCGCGCAAACCGTCAATGCCGGCCTGCGCGAGGAATTCGGCCGCCGCACCGTGCATGAAGTAGTGTCCGGCGAGCGCGACAAGATCATGGACGAAATGCGCGTCAAGGCCAACGCCGATGCGCAGAAAATCGGCGTGCAGATCGTAGACGTGCGCCTGCGCCGCGTGGACCTGCCTACCGAGGTGTCGGAATCCGTCTATCGCCGCATGGAAGCCGAGCGCAAACGGGTGGCCAACGAACTGCGCTCGACCGGCGCCGCGGAGGCCGAAAAAATCCGCGCCGACGCCGACAAACAGCGCGAAATCATCATCGCCGAGGCGTACCGCGAAGCGCAGCGCGTCAAGGGTGAGGGCGACGCCAAGGCGGCGTCCACCTATGCCCAGGCGTTCGAGCAGAACCCCGAGTTTTTCGCGTTCTACCGCAGCATGATCGCCTACGAGAAAACCTTCCGCGGGCGCGGCGACATGATCGTGCTGGAGCCCAATTCGGACTTCTTCAGGTACCTGAAAAATTCGGGTCGCGCCGGCAAATAGTTCCCCGCGACATTCATGGAATTGCTGGCGGCATTGGGCCTCATGCTGGTCATCGAGGGCATACTTCCGTTCATCGCGCCGCGGCTGTGGCGCGAAACTTTTCGCCGCGCAACCGCGCTCGATGACGGCCAGTTGCGCTTTATCGGCCTCACGTCCATGATTGCGGGCCTCGTATTCATCGTCCTGACCCGCTGACACCATGCGCCGCTGGTTGCTGCCCGAAGCCATTGTAGACACCCTGCCGCTGGAAGCCCGCCACACCGAGCGTCTGCGCCGCCAGTTGCTGGATGAGTTCGACCGCCACGGCTACGAACTGATTGCGCCGCCGCTACTGGAATATCTCGAATCCCTGCTGACCGGCAGTGGCGGCGACCTCGACCTGCGCACCTTCAAACTGGTCGATCAATTGTCCGGCCGCACCATGGGACTGCGTGCCGACATCACGCCGCAGGTGGCGCGCATCGACGCGCACATGCTCAATCGGCCTGGTGTCGTGCGCCTGTGCTATTGCGGCCCGGTGCTGCATGCGCTGCCGGCCGATTTCAATTCCACGCGCGAGCCGCTGCAGATCGGCGTCGAACTATACGGCCACGCCGGTCTCGAGGCCGATGCGGAAGTCATACGCCTGCTGGCACGTGGGCTCGCCAGTGCCGGGCTGCAGACGCCGCGCATAGATTTGGGACACGTGGGCGTGTTCCGTGCGCTGGCGCAGGGCGCGCAGCTATCCGCCGAAGCCGAAGCGGAACTGTTCGCGGCCATGCAGGCCAAGGATTTGCCGCTGGTGCGCGAACTGGTCGCGGCGGTCGCGCCGCGCTGGGCCGATGCATTCGTGCTGCTGCCCGATTGTTACGGCGCGATGCGCGAACTGGCCGACCTGACGGCGCGCCTGCCGGATGCCGAAGGTGTTGTGCGCGCGCTGGGCGAACTGCAACAGCTGGCAGCCGCGCTGGCCGGGCTCGAAGTCAGTTTCGATCTGGCCGATCTGCGCGGCGACCGTTATCACAGCGGCGTGGTATTCGCCGCCTACGTCGGCGGCGAAGCCGCCGCACTGGCGCGCGGAGGGCGTTATGACGAGGTTGGCCGCGCATTCGGGCGCGCGCGTCCGGCCACCGGCTTCAGTCTGGACCTGCGCCAGCTGGCGCGCGCCGTGCCGGCGCCCGACCTGCCGGGCGCGATTTTGGCGCCTGACGGCAGCGCCGACAGCGAACTGCAACAGGCGATCAGTAGCTTGCGTGCGCGCGGCGAGCGCGTCGTGCATGAATTGCCGGGCCATGCGGCGGAACATTGGCGCCAGGGCGGCTGCGACCGGCGGCTCGTGCGGCGCGCCGGCGCATGGGTGGCCGTGGCACTCACAGAGGAAAATCAAATTGGCTGACAACGTAGTAGTCATCGGCTCCCAATGGGGGGACGAAGGCAAGGGCAAGGTAGTCGATCTGCTCACCGAATCCGCGCGCGGCGTGGTGCGCTTTCAGGGCGGCCACAATGCCGGCCATACGCTGGTCATAGCCGGCAAGAAAACCGTGCTGCACCTCGTGCCGTCCGGCATATTGCGCGACGAGGTTACCTGTTACATCGGCAATGGCGTGGTGCTGGCGCCCGAAGCGCTGCTCAAGGAAATCGACGCGCTGCAGGGCGCCGGCGTCAATGTGACCGGGCGTTTGCGCATATCCGAAGCCTGCCCGCTCATACTGCCCTATCACCAGGCGCTCGATCTGGCGCGCGAAGCCGCGCGCGGGGCCAACAAGATAGGCACCACCGGGCGCGGCATCGGCCCGGCTTATGAAGACAAGGTGGCGCGCCGCGGTTTGCGCCTGCAGGATTTGCTGCGTCCGGTACGCTTCGCCGAAAAGCTCGCCGAAGTGCTCGACTATCACAATTTTTTCCTGCAGAACTATTACCATGCCGAGCCGGTGTCCTACCAGGCCATACTGGATACTTCGCACCGCTGGGCCGAGCGCCTCGCGCCGCTGGTGGCGGACGTGCCGCGCGCGCTGTACGAAGTGAACAAGGCCGGCGGCAAACTGCTGTTCGAAGGCGCCCAGGGAACCTTGCTGGATATCGATCACGGCACCTATCCCTACGTGACGTCGTCCAATTGCGTGGCCGGTGCGGCCGCGGCCGGTGCCGGCGTCGGGCCGCACATGCTGCAATATGTGCTCGGCATCACCAAGGCCTACACCACGCGCGTGGGCAGCGGACCGTTCCCGACCGAACTTATGGACGACGTGGGCCGCCATCTCGCCCAGCGCGGCAACGAATTCGGCGCTACCACCGGGCGCCCGCGCCGCTGCGGCTGGTTCGACGCCGCGGCGCTGAAGCGCTCCATCCAGATCAACGGCATATCCGGCCTGTGCGTGACCAAACTGGACGTGCTGGACGGCGTGCCGGAACTGAAAATCTGCACCGGCTACCGCATCGACGGCCAGGTGTCCGACATATTGCCGGTCGGCGCCGAAGAACTGGCCAATTGCGAGCCGATTTACGAAACCATGCCGGGCTGGAGCGCCTCCACTTTTGGGGCCAAGGCGGCCGACGCGCTGCCGGCCGAGGCGCGCGCGTACCTGAAGCGGCTGGAAGGCATTTGCGGCGTGCCCATAGACATCATTTCGACCGGCCCGGACCGCGACGAAACCATCATGGTGCGCCACCCCTTCGCCTGAGCGCCGGCGCGCGGCTGCGGCCTGCGGCCATGCACCAGGTACATGGCTTTCCGCCCCTGGAAAACCCGGCTGCGCGCCTCCTGGTGCTGGGCAGCATGCCGGGCCGCGCATCGCTCGCGGCGGGCCGCTATTACGCCCATCCGCACAACCAGTTCTGGCCCATACTGGGCGAACTGCTGGGCTTCGACCCGGGCGCCGACTATGCCTGCAGGCTGGCCTGTCTTTGCGCGGCCGGCATCGCGCT
>JAEUNN010000300.1 GCA_016791085.1 Rhodocyclaceae bacterium
TCTGTTCGGCGGCGTGTCCTACATCGCCTTCCTGGCCGGCGGCAGCCTGTGCGCGGCGGCCATGAATTCGGCGACCTTCGAGGCGCTGTATTCGGGGTTTTCGCGCATGCACGTGCAAAAAACCTGGGATGCCATCATGAACGCGCCGGTATCGCTGGATGACGTGATGCTGGGCGAAATGGTATGGGCCGCCAGCAAGGCGGCATTGTCCGGGGCGGCCATACTGGTGGTGGTGTGGCTGTTGGGCCTGTCCACCTCCTGGCTGTCGCTGTGGCTGTTGCCGCTGGTGCTGCTGGTGGGTCTGGCGTTCGCCGGGCTGGGGCTCATCATGACCGCGCTGGCGCCGTCCTATGATTTTTTCATGTACTACTTCACCCTGTTCATCACCCCCATGACCTTGTTGTCGGGCGTATTTTTCCCGATCGAACAACTGCCTCCGGCCATGCAGGCGGTGGCCCAGGTGCTGCCGCTCACGCACGCGGTGGCCGTGGCGCGCCCGCTGTTGCTGGGGCAGGTGCCGGGCGCGCTAGCCCTTCACCTGGTGGCGCTGGCGTTATTTGCGGTGGCGGGATTCTGGATTGCGTTGGCGCTCGCGCGCCGGCGCCTGCTCACCTGAACGCGCGCGCGCGGCCAGCGCGGCGCCGCGTTAAATTCACTGGCCGGCGCCTTCCTCCCGGCCGCATCACGTCGAGGGAAGCCAATGCCCTACATCGAACTGAACGGCGCGCAGATTTATTACGAAGAGCACGGCGACGGCCCGCAAACCCTGGTGTTCGCGCACGGCCTGCTGTGGAGCGGCGCCATGTTCGAGGCCCAGGTGGCGCATTTCGCGCCGCGCTACCGCTGCGTCTGTTTCGATTTTCGCGGTCAGGGCAAAAGCGAAATCACCCCCGCCGGCTACGACATGGACAGCCTCACGCGCGATGCCGCGGCGCTCATCGAGGCGCTGGGCTGCGCGCCTTGCCATTTTGCAGGCCTGTCCATGGGCGGTTTCATCGGCCTGCGGCTGGCGCTGCAGCACGCGCCGCTGCTGCGCTCGCTCATCCTGCTGGAAACCACGGCGGACGCCGAGCCGCCGGAAAACGCCGGGCGCTATCGCCGGCTCAATTTCATCGCGCGCTGGTTCGGGCTGGGCATGGTGGCCGGGCCGGTCATGCACATCATGTTCGGGCAGAAATTTCTGCACGATGCGGCGCGTGCCGGCCAGCGCGAGCTATGGCGTGCGCGCCTGGTTGCCAACGACCGGCGCGGCATCACGCGCGCCGTGCAGGCGGTGATAGAGCGCAGCGGTGTGGCGGGGCAAATATCGGCGCTGGACCTGCCGGTGCTCATCGTCGTGGGGGACCAGGATGTCGCCACACGGCCGGACAAGGCGCGCGCACTGAACGCCGCGATCCGCGGCTCGAAACTGGTGCAGATCGAAGGCGCCGGGCACAGCGCGACTATAGAAGAACCGCGCGCGGTCAATGCCGCGATCGAGCAATTTCTGGCCGGGCTGGCCTGAAGCCGGGTGCCGGCCGCTTGGGCCGGCGGCGCGCTTTCATTTCGGCGGGGGAGTGCCGGGTGGCGGTACCGACGCAGGTTCGCGCGTTCCGGCCGGCGGCGTGACCGCCGGATACCAGGTTGCGCGCCCCGGTTCCACCAGGGTTGCGGCCGGTACCGGCACGCGGTGGCCGGCCGCGTACATGCACTGTGTATAGGCGATGTCGTAGCGGCGCTGGGCGTCGAAATAATTGCCCTTGCCCTCGGGCGCCGGCTTGGCGTAATCGCGGCAGCGCGCGTCGTCGGCGCGGAATTGCTCCAGGCTTTTTCCGCTGCCGGGCAGCGCGATCACATCGGGTTCGGTCGGCAGGCCGGCGCAGGCGGCCAGCATGAGCGCGGCGCCGCAACCGATGCCAAGACGCAGCATGGTGTTCACCGACGCACCTTCAGCGCGCTGTACGTGCATGCATCACTGCGGCTCGACCTGGCGCCAGCCGCGGTTGCAGGACGGTACATAGGGGTAATAGCCGGCCGGGTCGTCGCAGTAGTACCACCAGGTGCGCGGCGGCGGTGCGTTGGGTTCCACGTACATTTGCGGCTGTACGACCACCGGCGCCGGGTAATAGCTGGGGCCGTAATACCACGGCCAGCCGAAATAGCCGCCGATCACGACGCTGGTTCCGAAATGGCCGTGGCCACGGTGGTGGTGATGGCGGCCGTGCGCCCACACCGGAGTGGCCAGACTTAGCGCGGCAATCAGCACGGCAGCGGATTTGAGCAGGTTCATGTGCGTCTCCTGATACGGCCGCCTGTGCGGGCGGCATACTCAAATCATAAGACCATTTCCGCCGATAGGAATTTCCGCCTGAAACGTGCTGAAACCGCAGCCCGCCCATCCGCGGGCGTGACTACATGCAGCAATGCATGGGGCGGGCCCGCCGCATGGCAGGGCCCGCCCCGGGGTGTTGCCTGAACCGCCGCGCGGTGGCCGCGTGTCAGAACGGAATCAGGATGGGCGGAATATCCACGCCGATCACGATGCCCGGGCGTACCGGTGCCGGGCGGTAATACACCGGCGGCGGCGCCACGACATAAGGTTCGTCGTAGTAATAGTTGCGCTGTACCACCACCGGGCCAGGCGCGCCGTAATACACGTTGCCGCCGTAATGGGCCGGGCCGCGCCACTTGTTGTGGTGGTGATGATGGTGATGATGGTTGTGGTGTTTGTGATGGTGATGCTTTTGCCAGCCGCCGTGGCGATCCCAATCCCGGTCTCTGGCGGTAGCCGTGCCGGCCATGCCCAGGGCGAGGGCGCCAGCCAGTGCAACGATGGAAATTTTCGCGTTCATGGAAGTTCTCCGCTTGCGGCGCCGGGCCGAACCTGGCGCTACGCGTGATTGGATATTAGGCTTGCGCGTGCCTTGCGTGCGTAATCAGTTGTAAGCAGGGAAGGTAGGCGGGTTTTTCCGCCAGCCTGCGCGCGGTTTTCCTAACCCAATGAAAACAAATACAGTTTTCGTGAAACGCCAGTGCGGAACACTGGCGCGGCCGATACAAACGGCGTATCATTCGGCGTCCTTTGCTGCGGCGCACCTTCATGTTGTACCCCACTCGTTTTGACGTCATCGTGGTTGGCGGCGGCCATGCCGGCACCGAAGCCGCGCTCGCGGCCGCGCGCACCGGCTGCGCCACGCTGCTGCTTACCCACAACATCGAAACTTTGGGGCAAATGTCCTGCAATCCGTCCATAGGCGGCATAGGCAAAGGGCATCTGGTCAAAGAAGTCGATGCGCTGGGCGGCGCCATGGCG
>JAEUNN010000302.1 GCA_016791085.1 Rhodocyclaceae bacterium
ATCGTCGAATCTTCCAACGACGTGCTGGCCTACGTAGACCGCGACCTGCGCTACCGCGTGCTGAACACCCCGGCCTGCCAGATGTTGGGGCGGCCGCGCGACGAATTGCTGGGTCAGGAAATCCGCAGCGCGCTGGAACCGCAAATCTATGCGACCGTCGAGCCCTTGCTGCGGCGCGCGCTGGCCGGCGAAGAAATGCGGTTCACATCGGAACGCCGCTACAGCGACGCGCGCCATCGCGTATTCGACGTCGCCTACCTGCCTTTCATGCCGCAGGGCGAGGTGCTCGGCCTGGTGATCTGCATGCACGACATCACCAACCGCGTCGTGGCGGAACGCTCGCTCGCCAGCACCCAGCACGCGCTCGCGCGCGCCCAGGAAATTGCCCATATCGGAACCTGGGTGCTGGACCTGCGCGAAAACGTGTCCACCCTGTCGGCCGTCACGATGCGCCTGCTGGACTGGCCTTCCGATCGGATCAGCCTTGCCGAACTGATGGAAATCGTGCATCCCGACGACCGCCTGGCGCTGCAGCATGCCGTCGAACTCGCCACCGAGCGCGGCAGCCTGGATAGCGAACATAGGCTGCTGGTCCGCGGCAAACACGCATGGGTGCATGTGACCGGTGACGTGGGGCGTGACGAACACGGCCAGCCCGTCACCATCGTCGGCATGGTGCAGGACATTACCGCGATGCGCGAAGCGCAACTGGACCTGGAAGCTTACCGCGACAACCTGGAACATCTGGTTGCCGCGCGCACGGCCGAACTGGAAGCCGCACAAACCCAGGTGCGGCTCATACTCGATTCCACCGCCGACGGATTGTTCGGCCTGGATGGCGCCGGCCGCATCACCTTCATCAACCCGGCCGCCTGCGAAACCCTCGCGCATATGCCCAAGCGACTGGTCGGCGCGGCGTCAAAATGCATCACTCAGCGCACGCCCGCCGAACACGCCAACGATCCAGACGATAACGCCAGCGAAGCCGAACCCGATCCTTTCCTGCCCACCCTGGAGGCCGGCGAAACCTTGCGCAAGGAGCGCGAAATATTCTGGCGCAGCGACGGTCAGCCGGTCACCGTGGCCTACGCCTGCCGGCCCATGGTGCGACACGGAACAATCGTCGGCGCGGTGGTGAGTTTTTCCGACATGGGCGAGCGCCTGGCGGCCGAATCGGCGCGCGACCGCGCGCTGCAGGAAGCCGAACGCCTGGCGCAGCTGCGCAGCGAATTTCTGGCCAACATGAGCCACGAAATCCGCACCCCATTGAACGCCGTGCTGGGGCTCGCGCAAATCGGCCGCAGCGCCAGCATGGGGCGGCGCGCGCAATCGACCTTCGACGGCATATTGGAAGCCGGCCAGCTGTTGCTCGGTATCGTGAACGACATACTGGATTTTTCCAAGATCGAAGCCGGCAAGCTCATGCTGGAACAGGCACCGCTGGCGCTCGGACAGGTGCTGGACCGCGCGGTGCAGCTGGTGGCGCCGGCGGCCCACGCCAAGGGCCTGCATTTCATCGTCGATGAGGCCCCCGACCTGCCGCAGCGCTGCCTGGGCGACGGCCTGCGCCTGTCGCAGGTGATCGTGAATTTGCTGGCCAATGCGGTCAAATTCAGCGAGCGCGGATCGGTACGCCTGTACGCGCGGCGCGAGACCTGCAACCTGGTGCTGGGCGTGACCGATACCGGCATAGGCATGAGCGCGGAACAGGCCGCACGCCTGTTCGCGCCGTTCGAACAGGCCGACGGCACCACCACGCGGCGCTTCGGCGGCACCGGTCTGGGGCTGGCGATCTGCAAGCGCCTGGTGCAAATGATGGGCGGACAAATCGTCGTGAATAGTCAGCTCGGTGCCGGCAGCACGTTTGAAGTACGCCTGCCGCTGTGCGCGGCCGAAGCCGCCGCGCCGCCGGAGCGGGCTTACGCGGTGCGCCTGGCCGGACTGCCTGCGCACGAAGCCTTGCGCTTCACCGCGGCGCTGGCCGAGCGCGGCATAGATGCGCTGGTGTGCACGCCGGACGCCATCGCCGCCGCACCGGCCGACCTCATCGTGGTGGCGCAGCAGGCGCTCGATCCGGCCACCCTGGCCGCCGCCAATTGCGAACTCGATCGCGGCCGGCGTCTGGCCGTGGTGGCCGAGCCGGCGCAACCCGATCCACAGGCCGGCCTGCGTGCCGGTGCCCAGGTGCTGCAGCGCCCCTTGCGCGCGCGCCACGTGCTCGAACTGCTGACCGGGCAGGCCGGCACGCCGGAACCCGAAATACCGGCCGGCAGCCGGCTGCGCGGCATTTCCATCCTGGCTGCCGAAGATAACGAATTCAACCGCATGGTGCTGCAGGAAATGCTGGAAATGGAGGGCGCACGCCTGCTGTGCCGGGAAAATGGCCAGCTCGCCCTGCAAACACTCATGGATGCCACGCCTGGCACTTTCCAGTTGCTCATTACCGACATCCAGATGCCGGTAATGGATGGCTACGAACTGGCGCGGCGGGTACGCCAGATCACGCCCGAACTTCCCATACTGGGCCTCACCGCGCACGCGATGGCCGAAGAACGCAAGCGCTGCATGGCGGCCGGCATGGTCGCGCATCTGTGCAAACCGGTGGACCTTCAGCAACTGGTGGCCGCGGTACGCCGCTACGCGCTGCCGGCGGACTTCGGTGCGGCGCCGGCGCCGGGCGGCAAGACCGGCCTCGATGCTCAGGCGGCCGGGGAAAGTTGCTGCACCGCTTGCGATACGGAACATATCGGGCCGGACGCCGAAGCCAAATCCTGCGCAGCCGGCACGGCCACCGATCTGCCGCCCGGCAGTTCGGCCGGCACGGCCGAGTGCCTGCATGCTTTCGACCATGTGGCGCTGAACCGGCGCTATTCCGGCAAGTCCGAATTCGTGCGCAGACTGCTCAAACGTTTCATCGAAAGCCAGGCCGGCATGCCGGCGCGCCTGCGCCAGGCGGCCGCACAAAGCGAACTGGACGACATCGCGGCGATCGCGCACAACCTCAAAGGCATGGCGGGCGCGCTCCTGGCCCACCCGACCGAAACGCTGGCGTCGCGCACCAATGCCGCGGCGCGCAGCCAGGCGGCCGATACCGGGGCCTGCGCGGAACAACTGGCCGGCACGCTGGAAACCCTGCTTACCGGCATCGCCGAGCACCTGAAACAGGATTGAGGGCGCCGCCAGCACGGCAGACCAAGGCGCCCCGCGCCGGGGCCCGGCCTGTCAGCATGCGCTGCGGCATGGCTCGCCGACGCATACGCATGGCCCGGGCCTCACTGTGCCGCAACCGGCCTGCCCGCGTAAAAGCGGTAGAAATTCCGCATCCGGCACGGAAAAACCGGTTCCGTACGCGGCTTATTGTAAAATTGCGGACTTTCCCGCGGCTCCCACGTCCTTGCGGCCGGGCGGCACGCTGACTGATCCGGCCGGGCCAGCCGCGTGCGTCCACACAGGCCGTGGCAATTCCGGCCTCGTGCTCATTCATTCCCGTTTGCGCGTGAAATTCCGAGTCGGGCACCCCGTTTGCGGCATGTTCCCGTACCCACTACCACGCTTTCAGGTGACCTAAACCCATGCAATCCATGAACGCCAGCGCCCTTGCAAGCGGCGCCGATCTGCAATTTGGCGACCGCGTGGTCGTAATCGACGGCATGGCGGCGTTCCGCCCGCTGCCGGATGGCGCCGCCGGCGAAAAGCGCTATGTCGCCGGCCGTTTCTGGGGCGACACGCCGTCGCGGCTGGACGGGAGCGCCGATCTCTCGGGCACCTTCGGCCGCTTCGTGGTGCTGGTGCACGAGCCGGCGCGCGGGCGCCTGACCGTGCACAATGACCGCTACGGCATGCTGCCCCTGTTCATCGCGCAGCACCAGGGGCGGCTATTGCTGTCCCTGTCGCAGGCCGGGCTGGCGCGCCAGGGCGTGCGCGAAACACTGGATGTCGGCGTTCTGACCGACGTGCTGGCGTTCAACGTGCCCCTGGCCAACGGCACGCTATACCGCGGCATACGCCTGTTGCCCGGCGCGAGCCGTCTCGCCATCGATCTGGCCAGTCTGGATCAGAAGGCCGAACGCCTGTGGCAACCGGCCGCAGCCCTGAACCCGGGCGACCGGCCGCTCGCCGACGTACAGGACAAACTTTCCGACCTGCTGCTGGAAGGATACGACCTGATCAGCCGCGGCAGCACGCGCGTAGGCGTCACGCTGTCCGGCGGCGTGGATTCGCGTCTGCTGCTCGCCGCCGGGCTCGCGCTCGGCCGCCCCATGCAGGCCTACGCCACCGGTGTACCCGGCAGCCGCAGTCTCGAATACTCGAAGGGCATGGCCGAACTGTGCCAGGTGCCCTATCACGCCTACCCGCTCGGACCCGAATTCGTTACGCGATTTGCCTCACTGGTGGAACAGAATGCCGCCCTGACGCAGGGCGTTTCGTTCAATTCCGAAGCCGAAGCGCGCTATTTGCGCGATCACGTGGCCCCGGCCGGCAGCGTCATGATGCATGGCGCCTTCGCAGAGCTGTACAAGATCGGGCACATGCACAACTTTCCCTGGGATGCCGGCGCCCGCGCCGCCGGCCTGGACGGACTTACGGCCAACCTGTTGCAGCGTGGCCGCGGCCGCCTCGCGCGGCGTGCCGCGGCGCTCGCGGCCCCGCTGCGCGAGGCCGTGAATGGCGCGCTGGAAGCCCGCGTGCGCGCCAAAATTGACGCCGTGCCGGCCGGATCGGCCCTGTCCACGGTGTTGCAATGCCTGTATTTCGACGAATTTCTCGGCAAGGTGAGCGTGGCTTCCGGGTTGCTCTGGAACGACCATCTGCCGACCGCGTTCCCGTTCAGCTATCCGCCTTTCGTGGACCTGTTGCTGTCGGTCAAACCCGAAGATCGCGCCCAGTTCCGCTTCCCGCGCCATTTCCTGGCGCGCACCCACAAGGGCCTGGCGGCCTATCCGGATTCCAACACCGGCGCCAGCATAGGCGCGTCCGATACGACCATATTCCTCGTACACCTGCGCGACTGGCTGCGCAAAAAGCTGTTCGGCAGCCGGCTGCTGTTCGACCACATGGACGTACCGACCTGGCTGGACGGCCTGCAGCC
>JAEUNN010000336.1 GCA_016791085.1 Rhodocyclaceae bacterium
AGATGTTCGCCCGCCTCGCGCAACTGCGCGACCGTGGCGCTGGCGCCATTGATATAGGCGCGCGAACGTCCGGCGCTGTCGATCACGCGGCGCAACAGCACGGATTCCCCATCGGCGTCGAAATCGTTTTGCGCCAGCCAGCCGGCAAGCAAGGATCCGGCCGGCAGGTCGAATTCCGCGCTCACCTCGCTGCGCACGGCACCGGCGCGTATTTGTCCCGGATCGGCACGCTCCCCCAAAGCCAGGGCCAGTGCGTCGATCAATATGGATTTTCCGGCACCGGTTTCCCCGGTCAGGGCACCGAAGCCCGCGGCGAATTCGAGCTCGATCTGATCCACCAGCACGAAATCGCGTATCGCCAGTCGCCGCAACACCTCAGTGCTCCTTGGGCAATTCGCTCCAGCGCAGCTTTTCGCGCAACATCGCGAAATAGCTGTGATCGGGCAGATGGAGCAAAGTAACTTCGTGATCCGAGCGGCGTATGCGTATGCGGTCTTCGCCGCGCACGTCCATGTGCAACTGGCCATCGACGTGCACGATCGCCTCGTAGGGCGGCGCCAGCACGATTTCGACTTCGGCTTCCAGCCCCAGCGCGATCGGCCGGTTGGACAGCGCGTGCGGACACAGCGGAACCATCGCAAAGCCACGCACGCTGGGATGCAGTATGGGTCCGTTGGCGGACAGGGCATAGGCGGTCGAGCCGGTCGGGGTGGCCACGATAATTCCGTCCGAACGCTGGCTGTATATGAATTCGCCGTCCACGCGCACGGAAAATTCGATCATGCGTCCCAGGCCGCCCTTGGCCAGCACGACGTCATTGACCGCATCGCTTTTCACCAGCAGTTCCCCCTGGCGGCGGACTTCGGCGTGCAGCAGGAAACGGTGTTCGATGCGATATTCCCCGTCCAGCAGGCGGCCCAGCGCATCCAGCATGTCGGTCGAGGCGATGTCCGTCAAAAACCCCAGGCGGCCGCGGTTCACGCCGACCAGCGGCACACCGCTCGGAGCCAGGGCGCGGGCCGCCGCGAGCATGGTGCCGTCACCACCCAGCACCACGGCAAGGTCGGCCGCGGCGCCAATTTCGGCGAGCGGGAAAGTCTGCCAGGCGTGATCGCCCAGCGACGCGCCGGTATCCGCCTCGATAAACACCGTGAGACCGCGGCTCTCCAGGTAATCGGCAATCAGGCGCACCGCCTCGGCCGTTTCGCCCGAGCGAAATTTGCCGATCAGTGCAACCTTGGTGATACGTTTATCCATGTTCCGCTCGATCCTGAATAGCCTGCCGGCCCGGCAGGCAGCGGCATGGCACGACATTTTGGGTGGCACGACCCAATGCGGGCCGGCGCCGGGCGTGCCGAAATCCCGCGCACCCTGCGCCGGACCCGATTATTCCACAGCCCGCCGCGCTCGCGGAACGCTCCCGCTTCCAATAGAATCGCAATATCGCCGTTCCGAAACGCCTGCCGATGCTCGATCAACGCGCCCGCATATTGCTCAAGACCCTGGTCGAGCGCTATATCACCGAGGGTCAGCCGGTAGGCTCGCGCGCGCTGTCGCGCTTTTCCGGGCTGGAACTGTCGCCCGCGACCATACGCAATGTCATGGCCGACCTCGAGGACATGGGCTTCATCGCCAGTCCGCATACGTCTGCCGGGCGCGTGCCGACACCTTTGGGCTATCGCCTGTTCGTCGATACCATGCTCACGGTACGGCC
>JAEUNN010000343.1 GCA_016791085.1 Rhodocyclaceae bacterium
CGCTGATTGAATTCGCGCGCAAAACGCAGGTAATTCACGATGGTGCGGTTGAAGCGCTCGCCCGGTATGAGCAGCGGAATGCCGGGCGGATAGGGCGTGACCAGCATGGCGGTGACGCGGCCTTCCAGTTCGTCTATGGGCACGCGCTCGATTTCGCGGTGCGCCATGCGTGCGAAAGCATCGGCCGGCTTCATGGCCGGCTCCATGTTCGACAGGTACATTTCGGTGGTGAGCCGGGCGATGTCGTACTGCGCGTACATGGTGTGGATCTGCGCGCAGAGGTCGCGCAGGCCGACGCGCTCGTAGCGCGGATATTTGGCCACGAACTCGGGCAGCACGCGCCACAGCGGCTGATTGCGGTCGTAATCGTCCTTGAATTGCTGCAGTTCGGTCACCAGGGTGTTCCAGCGCCCCTTGGTGATACCTATCGTGAACATGATGAAAAACGAATAGAGCCCGGTTTTCTCGACGATGATGCCGTGCTCGGCCAGGTATTTGGTAAGTATGCCGGCGGGGATGCCCCAGTCGGCAAAATCGCCATCCACGTCCAGGCCCGGCGTAATCACCGTGGCCTTGATCGGGTCCAGCATGTTGAAGCCGGGTGCGAGCTTGCCGAAGCCGTGCCAGCGGTCGCTGGGCGCCAGCACCCAGTCTTCGCGGCTGGCGACGCCTTCGTCGGACAGGAAATCCGGCCCCCATACCTTGAACCACCAGTCGGTGCCCCATTCTTCGTCCACCTTGCGCATGGCGCGGCGAAAATCCAGCGCTTCGCAGATGGATTCTTCGACCAGCGCCTTGCCGCCGGGCGGCTCCATCATGGCCGCCGCGACGTCGCAGGAGGCGATGATGGCGTACTGGGGCGACGTCGAGGTATGCATCAGATAGGCTTCGTTGAACACGTCGCGGTCCAGCTGCCGGGTTTCCGAATCCTGCACCAGTATTTGCGAGGCCTGCGACAGGCCGGCCAGCAGTTTGTGCGTGGATTGCGTGGAAAACAGCAGCGAATCCTTGCAGCGCGGCCGGTGCGCACCTATGGCGTGCATGCCCTCGTAGAATTCGTGGAAGGCCGCGTGCGGCAGCCAGGCCTCGTCGAAATGCAGGGTATCCACCTTGCCGTCCAGCAGCGACTTGATCTGTTCGACGTTGTAAATGATGCCGTCGTAGGTGGACTGGGTGATGGTCAGGATGCGCGGCTTGCCGCGCGCCTGGCGCGCGAACGGATGGGCATCTATCTTGCGCTGGATGTTTTCGGGCCGGAATTCGTCCAGCGGTATCGGCCCTATGATGCCGAAGTGGTTGCGCGTGGGCGTCAGAAACACCGGCACCGCGCCGGTCATGGTGATGGCATGCAGTATCGACTTGTGGCAGTTGCGGTCCACGATCACCACGTCGTCGGGCGCCACGGTGGAATGCCACACCATCTTGTTCGAAGTGGACGTTCCATTGGTCACGAAAAACAGGTGGTCGCAGTTAAATATGCGCGCCGCGTTCAGTTCCGAAGCCGCCACCGGGCCGGTATGGTCCAGCAGCTGGCCAAGTTCATCGACCGAATTGCACACATCGGCGCGCAGCATGTTCTCGCCGAAAAACTGGTGGAACATTTGTCCGACCGGGCTTTTCAGGAATGCCACGCCGCCCGAATGGCCCGGGCAATGCCAGGAGTACGATCCATCCGCGGCATAGTGCGTGAGGGCACGGAAAAACGGCGGCGCCAGCGAATCCAGATAAGCGCGCGCCTCGCGCACCACATAGCGCGCGATAAATTCCGGCGTGTCCTCGAACATGTGGATGAAGCCGTGCAGTTCGCGCAACACGTCGTTGGGGATGTGGCGCGAGGTGCGCGTTTCGCCGTACAGGAAAATCGGGATGTCGGCGTTGCGAAAGCGTATCGAATGCACGAAAGTGCGCAGATCGCTGATGGTCTGTTCGGCTTCGCTCGTGAGCTGTTCGTCGTCTATCGACAGGATGAAACACGAAGCCCGGCTCTGTTGCTGCGCGAACGACGACAGGTCGCCGTAGGACGTAACCCCCAGCACTTCCATGTGTTCTTCCTTGATTGCCTCGGCCAGGGCGCGCACGCCCAGACCCGAAGCGTTCTCGGAACGAAAATCTTCGTCGATGATGATGATGGGGAAATGAAAGCGCACCGCGATCTCCTGCGCCTGAAAGACGCGCGAGTATAAGCCCTCGCGCCGGGCCCACGCTTACGCGCGTGTTACAGGCGCGGCAAGGTGACGCCGCGCTGGCCCTGGTACTTGCCGCCGCGATCGAGATAGCTCGTTTCGCAGATTTCGTCGGACTCCAGGAACACCATCTGGGCCACGCCTTCGTTGGCGTAAATTTTGGCCGGCAGCGGCGTGGTGTTGGAAAATTCCAGCGTCACGTGGCCTTCCCATTCCGGCTCCAGCGGCGTCACATTCACGATGATGCCGCAGCGCGCATAGGTACTTTTGCCCAGGCAGATGGTGAGCACGTTGCGCGGAATGCGGAAATACTCGACCGTGCGTGCCAGCGCGAACGAATTGGGCGGCACGATGCAGTAATCGCCCTTCATTTCGACGAATGAATTCGGGTCGAACTGTTTGGGATCGACGATGGTCGAGTTGATGTTCGTGAATACCTTGAATTCCGCCGCGCAGCGCACGTCGTAACCATAGCTGGAGGTGCCGTAGGACACGATGCGGCGGCCGTCCACGGCGCGTACCTGGCCCGGCTCGAAGGGCTCGATCAGGCCGTGCTGTTCGGCCATGCGGCGGATCCACCTGTCGGATTTGATGCTCATGTCGGGGCTGGCGAATGATTGCGAAAGTGCGTGATTCTATTCCAGCGCCGGCATCGGAAGTGGCCCGATTTTTGCGCGCCCGCGCGCCGGCCGGCCGCGCCGGCCTCAGGCCGAGGTCTGCGAGGTGAGCTTATGCACGGCCTTGAGCTTGCGCACGTCGCGCGCGGACAGTTTGCCGACCGCTTCCGACCACATGGCAAAGCCGTCCTGCAACTCCTGGATGTCGGCGGCCAGCGTGGACAGGCGCTGCAGCTCGAAATACATTTTCATGCCCTCGGCGCGCTTGCGGTTGGCCTTGATGTAGCGCGCCACGGCGGCTTTGCCCTGACCGGCCGGCGCGAGTTCGTCCACCAGCCCGAGTTCGTGCAGGCGCCGCGCGCTGCATTTGCGCTCCGACAGAATCAGCCGGCGCGCGATGCCGGGATTGGCTTTGCGCGAAATCAGCGCGTGCGCGGAAGCCGGCGATATGCCCAGATCGGTTTCGGGCAGGCCGAAACTGGCCGCATCGGTCGCCACCAGCAGCTGGCAGGCCAGCGCCAGTTCCATGCCGGCCGACAGCGCGACGCCGTCGACCAGGCTGATGGTGACCAGACCGCGATCGGCGCCCTCCAGCAGGCTGAAAAATACCGCCGCGCATTCATCGGCATAGCGCGACAGGCTGGCAATGTCCTGTTTCGCCGCGAGCCTGGCCAGCGCGTCCACATCGCCGCCGAGCAGGAAAGCACCCGGCGTGGCGGAACTCAGGATGAGCCAGTCCACCGGGCCGGCATCGAAGCGGCGCACGTCTTCCAGCGCGGCGCGCATCTGGCGCGCCAGTTCCCAGGTCAGAAACGGCGACGGAGGCGCCATTTCGAGCCAGATTGCATGCAGGTCGGCGTCGTATTTCCAGCTTACGTGGGCGCAGGAAGGGGCAGACATGGGCGGCACCTAGGCACAGGCAAAAAACGCGGGGGATTGGAGTGTAGCGCCTGGCAGGCCAGCACGCACGACCGGGCGGCGGCGCCGCCAGGACCCGGCGCCCGCAGGTTGCGGGCGCCGCCGACCGGCCCTGCGGCCGGCCGCCACAACGGCTTCAGGAAGTCAGCGCGTTGCGGATTTGCTCCAGCGTGGACGGATCGTCGATGGTCGTCAGATCGCCCGGATCACGCCCTTCGGCGAGCGCCTGGATGGAACGGCGCAGCATTTTGCCGGACCGGGTTTTCGGCAGGCCGGTCACGAAATGCACGCGCGCGGGCCGCGCGATGGCGCCCAGGATGCCGTCCACGGTGCCCATGACTTCTTTTTCCAGGGCTTTGACCAGTTCCGGCGTCGCCACCCGGTCGGCGCTCTTGACGACCGCGAATGCCACCGGCACCTGACCTTTCAGCTGGTCATTCACACCGACCACCGCGACTTCGGCGATCGCGTTGTGGGCCTGCACGGCTTCTTCGATTTCGCGCGTGCCCAGGCGGTGGCCGGCGACGTTGATCACGTCGTCGGTACGGCCCAGTATCTTGTAGTAGCCGGCGTCGTCCTTGATGCCCCAGTCGAAGCTGGAATAGACGAGCGGATCCTTGAACAGGCTGAAGTAGGTGGACACGAAACGCGCGTCGTCACCCCACACGGTGGAAAGGCAACCCGGCGGCAGCGGCGGCACGACGCCGACTATCCCCTTCTCGTTGGCACCGCACTCCGAGCCGTCGTCGCGGAACAAGCGCACGTCGTAACCATAGACCGGGAACCCGGGCGAACCGAGCTGGACTTCCTGGCCCTCGACGCCGGGCACCAGCGACAACATGGCCCAGCCGGTTTCGGTCTGCCAGTAGTGGTCGATCACCTGGATGCCCAGTTCGTCCATCATCCACTGGTGCGAGGTTTCGTCCATGGGCTCGCCGGCGCAGTACAGGGCACGCAGTTTGGACAGGTCGTACTTCTTCAGGAAGGCCGGATCCTGCTTCTTCAGCACACGGATCGCGGTCGGCGCGCTGAACATGACGGTGACTTCCTGGTCCTGGCAGATTTTCCACCAGATGCCGGCGTCGGGCCGCAGGGGCGTGCCTTCGTACATGACCGTCGCCATGCCGGCGATGAGCGGGCCATAGATGATGTAGGAATGGCCGACCACCCAGCCGATGTCGGAGGTGGAAAAGAACGTTTCGCCGGCCTTGCCGCAATAGATATGCTGCATCGACGCGGCCAGGGCCACGCAATAGCCGCCGGTATCGCGCTGCACGCCCTTGGGCTTGCCGGTGGTGCCGGAGGTGTACAGGATGTAACTGGGCTCCGAGGACTCCAGCCAGGTCACGGGAACCTGGGCATCCATGTTCTGGGCGCGCAGCGTCGCGTAATCGACGTCCCGCCCTTCCACGATGGCCATGGCCTTGTCGAGACCGCGATTGACCATCAGCACCTTGGCGGGTTTGTGCTCGGCCAGGCTGATGGCCTCATCCAGCAGGTGCTTGTACGGGACCGGACGGCCGCCGCGCATGCCGGCATCGGCCGACACGATGACCGTCGGCTTGGCGTCGTCGATACGCGTCGCCAGCGATCCGGAAGCAAAGCCGCCGAACACCACCGAGTGGATGGCGCCGATGCGCGTGCAGGCCAGCATGGCGAAACAGGCTTCGGCGATCATCGGCATGTAGATCAGGACGCGATCGCCCTTCTTGACGCCCAGGCTTTGGTAGATCGCCGCCATGCGCATGACTTCGGTGCGCAGTTCGGCAAAGCTATAGGTCTTTTCCTCGTCGGTTTCGGTCGAGATATAGACCAGCGCCTTGCGGTTGGGGTGGGCGTCCGCATGACGGTCCACGGCGTTGTAACAAAGGTTGGTCGTGCCGCCGGAAAACCACTTCACGAAAGGCGGGCGCGAATAGTCGCAAATCGTTTCCGGCTTTTTCTGCCAGTCGACCAGCTCGGCCTGTTCGGCCCAGAACGCGTCACGCTCGGTGATGGAACGCTTGTGAAATTCCTTGTATGAAGCCATATGTCTTCTCTCCCAGATTACCCTGCACCATTTTTGAAAGTTCGTCTTGTTTTACTGCACTACCGTTCGCCGCGCCCGCCGGCACGGCGCCGGCCCGCCCAGGAAGCGGACCGGGATCTATGCCTGGCCGATCCGTCCGGACGGACCCGCCTTGCGGCGCCGAACGCCGCGATACGTCAGGCGCGGTGCGTACGCCGCGCTCATTCCTTGGGTGCCACCGCGCGCTCTATCGCTTCGATGGGCATGTCTATCTTGTATTCGTTGGCCGCCATCTGCAGCAACGGCAGCACGCGGCGCATCAGTTCCGGCAGTATCGGCAGCACGGCGGCCGGCTCTCCCGCGGAAATGAGCAGCAGCGCGCGCTCTATGCTCGCCAGCCCGCTCGACCACACGTGCCGGTCGGGCTGACCGCCGGAACTGGCGATGCGATTGCCGCCCTCGTCGGCGCAGGCCCCGGCGCGCTGCGCGGCAAGCCCTATCATCTGACTCACCGTATGGCAATTGTCGGCGCGGTTGTTGGATATGCCTATCGACAGGGACAGGCGTATCACTTCGCCGCGGTACTGCATGGCGGTATTGGCGATGAGCGTGCGCAGGCGTTCCGCAAACGTCCCGGCGGCATGGATATCCATGTTGGGCGCGATGATGGCGAACTGGCCGTCGCCGACCTGGGCCACCACGTCTTCCTTGCGCACGCGCGAAGCCAGGATTTTCGCCAGCTTGCGCATGACCAGATCGGCCACCATGCGCGAAAACAGCCGTTCGACGCGCGAAAAATTGTCGATGGACACGAGCAGCGCACTGGTTTCGTGGTCGTGCCGGCGCGCCGCCGACAGCACCTGTTCGCCGTGCATGTGCAGGAACTGTGGCGTCGGCAGTCCGGATTGTTCGTCCACCGGCGACTTGCTCACCACCGCGGCGCGGCTCGCCGCCAGTTCGCGCCCCTGGTTGGAATAGCGCACGGCCGACTCTATGCGCGCCAGCAGTTCTACCGTGCCTATGCCTTTGGTGATGAAGTCGGAAGCGCCCAGGGCGGTGGCTTTGGCGCGCGCCTGATCGTCCTCGTCGCCGGAAATGATGATGACCGGCACGTCGCGTATGCGCTGGATGGTGGACGCACGTATGCGCTGCAGCAGTTCGAAGCCATCCAGGCGCGGCATCGACAGGTCGGAAATCACGACGTGTATCGAGTGGTCGAGCAGCAAGGTTTGCCAGCCCGCTTCGCCGTCGGCCTCTTCGCGGAACTGGTAGCGCTCGCGGATATGGCGAATGATGGACGCGCGCACCATGCGCGAATCGTCCACGATCAACACGCGCGGCAGCGGGCCGACTTCGTGGGCCGTCGTGGTCGGCGTGGCAGCGCTCACCTGGTTCCTCAGCCCGCGATGCGCACGACGGTACGCCCGCGCACCTTGCCGTCCAGGTAGTCCTGAAACACCCCGGGCAAGGCGTCGAATTCGATCACGCGCGTAATGTCCTGCAGGTGGCGCGGCCGCAGGTCGGCCGCCATGCGCTCCCACAGGCGCTGGCGTGCCGGCATGGGCCAATAACCGGAATCCACGCCCAGCAGGCTAACCCCGCGCAGGATGAAAGGCATGACCGTGGTGTTGAGCTGGTGGCTGGCCGCGAGGCCTATGCTGGCGATGGTGCCGGCCTGCTTCATGCTTGCCGCCATCCAGGCCAGCACTTCGCCGCCCACGTTGTCGACGGCGCCGGCCCAGGTCGCACTTTCCAGCGGCCGCACGCGCGAAAAATCGATGGACGAACGCAATTTGATTTCGGCCGCGCCCAGCATTTCGAGATAGGGTGCTTCGTGCTCCTTGCCGGTCAGCGCGACGACGTGATAGCCGCGGCTCGCCAGCATATCCACGGCGATGCTGCCCACGCCGCCGGTAGCGCCGCTCACCACGACCGGGCCCTTGTCGGGCTGCAGGCCGCAATGCTCCATGCGCTCGACGGCCAGCGCGGCGGTAAACCCGGCCGTGCCCAGCGCCATGGACTGCACGAGATCCATGCCGCGCGGCAGCGGCACCACCCAGCCGGCCGGAATGCGCGCGTATTCGGCATACCCGCCGTGGTGGGACACGCCGATGTCGAAACTGGTGGCGATTACCGCGTCGCCCGGGCGGAAGCGCGGCGATGCGCTGTGTTCGACACGGCCGGCCAAGTCGATACCCGCGATGCAGGGAAACCGCCGGATGATTTTGCCCGCGCCGGTGGCGGCCAGGGCGTCCTTGTAGTTGATGCCCGAATACGCGACGCGTATCAGAACCTCGCCGGCATCAAGGGCATCCATGCTGAAATTGGTGAAGCGGCTGCGTACTTTTCCCGCCTCCTGCTCGACCAGCAAGGCCTTGAACTCC
>JAEUNN010000382.1 GCA_016791085.1 Rhodocyclaceae bacterium
TACGTTATCTTCGTTCATGGTGCTTCGTTCCTCACTGCCAGAAATTCCGGGAACCGCAAATGACGCCCGCGAGCCATGGATCGGTCGCCAGATGCCAGCCCAGCGCGGCGCAGGTATAGACCAGCCAGGCCGCGAATAGCGCCCATAGTCCGCGCGTCGTCGCGGCGGGCATGGAGACGGAAGCAGGTGGGGCAGCGTGAGCGCTTGCCGGGTGTTTCATCGATCGCTCGGTCCAGAGGGGCAGGTTCAGGCGATGCCTGCGGCAGCATGGGCGCAGCCCGAACGGGCCGGTCTATGGGTTCCAAAGTATCGTTTGATTAACGGCAAGCGGGTGGGCGACTTGAGCAGGCCTGCGCCCTGGTAACGTCGGCGCGCACCTGGCGGACATTTCGATTGCCACGGACCAGGCTCACCGCGCTCGCCCCGGG
This sequence comes from Rhodocyclaceae bacterium, assembly GCA_016791085.1. Lineage (GTDB taxonomy): Bacteria > Pseudomonadota > Gammaproteobacteria > Burkholderiales > Rhodocyclaceae > JAEUNM01. The sequence goes on from JAEUNN010000382.1 coordinate 429, forward strand.
CGCCAAGGCCGGTAAGGATTGAGCCTGGCGCAATCACCGTGCACGACGCGTTTGGGCAACTGGCGTGGCTGCGAATGCCGCCGGACCGCCGCGGCCCGGGGCGCCGGCACGGAACTTTAGCCGGCCTGCGCAACCCGTATGCAAGTCATCGCGCGTCGAGGAGCGGGCCATGCAAATCGAAGAAATGCGCCGGCAATGGGAAGCCGCGGCGCCGGGCTGGGCGCGCTGGGAGCCCGTCATCGCGGCATGGCTGGAACCCGCCACGCTGAGCATGCTGGACATGGCCGGGCTAACCGCTGGCGCAAAGGTGCTGGATGTGGCCTGCGGGGCCGGCAGCCAGACCTTGCGCGCCGCGCTCAGGGTGGGCCCGCAAGGGCAGGTGGTCGCCTGCGACATTGCCGAATCCATGCTCCAGCACGTGCGGGAAAATGCCGACGCCGCCGGCCTTGGCAACGTGACGACGCTGTGCGCGGCGGCGGAACGGCTCGATCTGGCGGCGCATAGTCTGGATGCGGCGATATGCCGGCTCGGGCTCATGCAATTTGTCGCCCCGGTGCAAGCGCTGCAGGCCGTGCGCACTGCGCTGCGGCCGGGCGGAAAGTTCGCCGCGGTGGTGTTTTCCACGCCTGCGGCCAATCCGTTCATGGCGCAATCCTTGCAGATTTTGTTGCGCCACGCCGGCAAACCCCCTCCGGCACCGGGGCAACCCGGCATATTTGCGCTGGCCGCGCCCGGCCTGCTGGAAAATTTGCTGGACAGTAGCGGCTTCGTCGAGGTGGAACTGCGCACCGTCGAACTCGTGTTCCGGATGCCGTCCGCCGCGCGCACGCTGGCGATGATGCAGGAATCGTTCGGGCTATACCGCGCCGTGCTCAAAGATTGTCCGGAGGAAGTTCGCAGCGCGGCATGGGCGGAAGTGAGCCGGCTGCTCGACAGCTTCGTATCGTGCGGCGAATTTGCCGGGTCCGGCCAGGTGCTGGTTGCGGCCGGCACGGCGCCGGGCTGAATCGCAGGCTGGAAGTACCGGCAGCAGGCCATTCCTGCCGGCCAGCCCGAACGAGTGCCGCGCTTCTGGATGGGGCCGGCACGGCCCGAAACAGGACGGCCGCGCCGGCCGCTCGCGCGGCCGGCCGATGGGCTAGGGCAGCGGTTGTTTCACCGCCTCGTTTTCGCCGCCCAGCAGCCACACGACCAGTTTTGCAGGCGCCGTGCGGCTGGCGTTGCGCGACACCAGATGGTGGGCGCGCGGTCCTTCGTACCAGAACTGTCCTTGCGTATAGGTGCGTAGCGGCTCGCCTGCCAGTTGCGACTCCACGCTGCCTTCCAGCACATAGGCCAGCACGGAACCCGGGTGCAAGTGCGGGCTGGAGGATTGCCCGGGTTCGTAAGTGACGGTCAGTAGCGTCACCTGACGGCCGGGCACGTCCGCCAGGGCCTGGCGCATCAAGGGGCGCACGGTTTCGGCCGCGCCGTCGTCGTGCGCCGCTGCCGCGGCGGCACCGGCCATCAGGGCGAGCCCGGCTAGGGCTCGCAGGATTGGGGTGGGGCGTAAGGTATGCATGGCTGATTCCCCGGCCTTTACTGCGGAATTTTGCGGAACGACACGGCAAAGCGGTTCCAGGTGTTGATGGCGCCGACCAGCAGGGTCAAATCCACCAGTTCTTCCGGCGTGAAATGCGGCTTTACGCGGTTCCACACCTCATCGGAAACACCGCCTGCGGCCAGCAGCGTGAGCGACTCGGCCCATTCCAGCGCGGCGCGCTCGCGCTCCGAAAAGAACGGCGCTTCGCGCCACACCACCACGGCGGCCAGCCGGCGTTCGGTTTCGCCCGCGCTGCGCGCATCAGTACTGTGCATATCCACGCAGTAGGCGCAGCCATTGATTTGCGAAACGCGCAGCCGCACCATTTCCGCGAGCAGCTTGTCCAGGCCGGAACGGCCGATACGCTGTTCCAGACCCATCATGGCCCGCATCGCCTCGGGGCCCGCCTTGTAAAAATCCATTCTTTCCTGCATCGCCTGTCTCCTTGCCGGTTTGTGCTCCGTGACCGGAGCGGTTGTCGATGGCGAGCAGAATAGCGGTTGAAACAATCCTCGATAAGCCGGCAATTTTCCGAAAGATTGTCCTGGATTCAGGACAATTCCGGCGGGCCAGATTGGGCCTGGGCGGATAGGTCGCGAGCGGCTCGGTATGCGCGACCGGTCCGGTCATGGCCGTCCGCGGGCGCTGCGGCAGTTGCCAGGCCGGCACGCAAACGTCCGGCTGCGCGAACGATTGGGGCTTCAGGCTCGCGCCGTGCAGCGCCGCTCGCGCTTGCCGTATTCGCGCCCCGGCGCCTACTCCGCCATGGCCGTCGGCACGCGTTCCACAAGAAAATCGACCAGAGCGCGTATCGAGGGCAGCATGCCGCGGCGGCTGGCGAATACCAGATTAATTTCCCGCTCGGGCGACGCCCAGCCGTTCGCGAGCCGCACCAGGTGCCCGTCCCGGAGCCCGCGCCACGCCACGAGCAGGGGCAGCAGCGCAATGCCCACGTCGCCCAGTGCGCCCTGATATTGCAAGGTGAAATCGGAACACAGCAGGCGCGGGCGGTGCGGCACGCGCAAAGTCTGCCCATCGGTAGACACGAGGGCCCAGGTCTGGTCGCTGCCGTCGCGCATGGATCCTATCGTGGCGTGTCCGTCCAGCGCCTGCGGGTCGTCCAGCCCGCCGTGGCGCGCCACATAGGCCGGACTGGCCACCAGCACCATTTGCCCCGTAGCCACGCGCCGGCTTACCAAGCCGGGCTCCACGCTGGCGGTGCCGAAGGTGCGCAGCGCGAGGTCCACGCCTTCGTCGATCAGATTCACGACGCGGTCGGTCGCATCCAGTTCTATCGTGACGCGCGCGTGGCGGCCCATGAATTCCGCCACCAGCCGCGCCAGATAGAACTGCGCCATGGCGGTCGGACAGGTCATGCGTACGCGCCCGGATGGCTCCGCGCGCAGCGACTCCATGGCCTGCTCGGCGGCTTCGGCTTCCACGACCATCGCCTGGCAATGTTCGTAAAACGCCCGGCCGGCTTCCGTGAGCGCGAGGCGCCGCGTACTGCGCTGCAATAGCCGCACGCCCAGCCTTTCCTCCAGCAAGGCCACGCGCCGGCTAAGTTTGGATTTCGTGATGTGCGCATGGCGCTCGGCGGCACTGAACCCGCCGTGCTCCACGATCAAGGCAAAAAAGCGCAAGTCATTCAAATCCATGGCGGCCGTCCCGTGCACGCGACAAGCGTGCTGATGCGCGCCATCTTAGCGGCGATTGCACATGCGGCGGAAACACCCGCGCGTACCGCCACCAAAATCGCGCCTCTTGCAGCCCGACGCACCGCTACCGGCCGTATTCAAATGCGAAGACGGACAGAGGCTATGCACGGAACAGCCTCGATGCACGCAGCGGGGCCGGCAAGCGGTCCCGGTACGAGGTGCCGGAACCGCTCACTGCGCCGGCGATTAATCACACCCGCCCGTTTCACCAGAACATGTGGGGAAACCAGTCCAAGCCGGCTGCTTTTCACCTCGGGTTACTAACCCTTACATGTGACCGAAACCCCACACCATCCGGATGCCGCACGGCCCCGCTCGACGCCACCCGCCCGTGCTGCGCCGGTCTGGGCGCGCGGTTGGTCCGCTCACAGTCAAAGCGCATGCGGCGCATGCAGAAATCGGGGATGCTTGACGCGGTGGGAAATATTTTTGGCAGTCTGTGCGGACGACTGTTTTAGTCACACAAATCACCTGACTGCGCCCGCGCTGTCTTTGATCGGGCTGACGCTCTGAAGAACGCCCTGACCCCGGCCGCCCATTCGATCCTGCAGCGACTCCAGACTTCCATCGCAGCAGCGGCACAGGGAAATTGGTGGCCGGACGCCGCCGGCCACCTTGCTACTGCGGATTACATGCGTTCGAGCGCATTCATGACTTTACGCGCGTCTTCAAGTGTATCGACGGCAACGTAAGCGATGAAATCACGCCCCAGCGCGCTTGCCGAAAAGCCGCGCAAATTGACGTCCTGTGCGGCAATCGCCTGAAGCAGATCAGCCGCCACACCGGGTCGGTCGGGACCTTGCACACGCACGGAATGGAGCTTGTGCGTCACATTGAACCCGACATCGGCGGCGGTGCGGATTTCACGATCGCCGGCCAGCGGAGTAACGAACACCACGCCTTTGCCCGAGCCTTCTGCGCCACGCCGGGCAATCACGGAATTGAGGTTCGCACCCGCATCCTTCAACGCTGCCAACACATGCGCCAATGCACCCGCCTGGTCGGGCAATTCGGCGGCCCATACATC
>JAEUNN010000439.1 GCA_016791085.1 Rhodocyclaceae bacterium
AGCCCGGGCATCAGCGCGAGCGGCGGCATATTCCTGACCGCGCTGGGCAGCAATGTCACGGACAGCATTACGCTGAACGGCCCGCTCAGCAGTTCGGGCGGGAATATCAGCCTGGTCGCGGGATCGTCGATACAGCAGAACTCGTCGGTCACGGCGCTGGCCGCGGCGCACATCCTGGCGCGCGCCAATAACGGCGACATCGTGCTCGATCCGCTGGCCGAAGTTAGCGTGGCCAGCGGCGGCTCGATTTCCTACGAGGCGCCGCTGGGCCATGTGCGGGCCGATCTGGCGCAGTTTTTCGGTGCCGTCCCGATATTCGTACAGGTCGGCGACGTGCCCGCGGTAGAACTGGTCCAGGACGCGACCAACGACGTCGTGGTGCTGCTGGTGCTGTCGGATCAGTCGCTGCAAGCGCTGGAATCACTGCTCGATCCGGGCAGCGGCCCCGGCGCAGCCAACGACCCGCAGCAGCGCCGCATCGGGCAGTGCGTACGTTGATGCGCTCGCAGGCGGCGCCGGGCGGCAAGCGGAAATGACTATCTGTCCTTTAACGCGCGGGAAAAACATGGAACGCGGAACAAGCAAAAACTCCAAGTCTGGCGCCCTGTGGCGCCGGCCGCTGCGCGGACTGCTGTGCGCGCTGGCCTGCCTGGCTGCGGGCGCCGTGGCGGCTGAAGATACGGTCGGCTCCATCGTGTTCGCGCAAGGGGTGACCACCTCGCAGCGCGGCGACGCGGCGGCGCGCCTGGTCGGCAAGGGCGAAGTGTTGTCGGCCGGCGACGTGATTTCGACCGGCTCGGGCAGTGTCGCAATTCTGGAACTTAACGACGGCAGCCGCATGACCTTGCGGCCGGCCACGCGCTTTGCCGTGGAGGGCTTGAACACCGAACAGGGCAAGGAATCGGCCATCCTGCAGCTGTTCCGCGGCGGCTTGCGGGCGCTCACGGGTTTCGTGTCGAAGCGCAATCCGGAGGCGTTCAAGGTGCGCACCCCGACCGCCACGATAGGCATACGCGGGACGGATTTCGACGCGCGCCTGTGCGAAGCCGATTGCGCGGCCGAAGCCACGCGGCTGGGGCAGGCGCAAAGCAGTGCGGTCCAGGTCGCCGCACGCGCGCTGCAGGTGCAAGGTACGGTGGTGGCGCGCAGCGCCGGCGGTGAAGTACGCCAGCTCGCCGACGGCGGCCCGGTGTATGCCGGCGATACGGTCGAAACCGACCGGCGCGGGCAGGCGGTGCTGGCGTTCCGCGACGATACGCGCTTCACGCTGCAGGCCGGCACCCGCTTCGCGGTACAGAATTACCGTTACGATGCCGCGAGCGGCAGCGGCAATGCGCTGTTCCGACTGTTGAAGGGCGGGCTGCGCGCATTTACCGGCCTGATCGGCAAGCGCGACCCGGCAAGTTTCCGCATCGGCACCGCGGTGGCCACC
>JAEUNN010000498.1 GCA_016791085.1 Rhodocyclaceae bacterium
CTGGAAATGCCGTGCCAGGTTGCAAACCGGTCGGCCAATACGCTTTTCATGACTTCCAGCGGCCGCGCCTGATCCTTGAGTTGAGCCAGCACCGGCTGCACGCCGAACTGCCCCAGCAGAACCAGCCCGACCATCAGGCAGGCAATCCAGAACGGCGCGCTTTTCCATACACCCGCGCCTTGCCTGAACGCCAGAAACAGCAGCACGTAGGCCGCGCAGCCCAGACCCAGCCAGGCCGTGCGCGTGAACAGCACGCCGGCAATTTCTCCCGCCAGGGCACGATTGCCGGACAGCATGCCGAACAGGCTGGGCGCAACCAGATAGCCTACGGTGAGCAGGCTGCCCACCCACAACACGATGGCAAGCTGATACAGGAACAACGCGCTGCGCGCAGTCCAGCCGGGACTGCCGCGTTTGCCCCGCTCGCGCGCCGCCGCGCCGCCAGCCTGCGCGGCACGCGTGGCCGTTTTGCGCGCCGCGCGTGACGTGGCGGGCGCATCGGCCAGTTCGATCATATCGTCGCCGGCCGCAGCGCGCGGCTTTTTCCCGGCAGCCAAGGTCGTGCGGGCGCTCAGACGTAGCGCACGTCCATGATTTCGTATTCGCGCAGGCCGCCCGGCGCCTGCACCTCGGCGATGTCGCCGGCGTACTTGCCGATGAGCGCGCGCGCGATGGGCGAATTCACGGAAATCTTGCCGTCCTTGAGGTCGGCCTCGTCATCGCCGACGATCTGATAGCTAACCTTTTTGCTGGCCTCGAGGTCTTCCAGATCGACCGTGGCCCCGAACACCACGCGCCCGTCGGCATCCAGCAACTGCGGATCGATCACCTGGGCGTTGGACAGTTTGCCCTCGACTTCCTTGATGCGACCTTCTATGAAGCCCTGGCGCTCCTTGGCGGCGTCGTATTCGGCGTTTTCGGACAGGTCACCGTGCGCGCGCGCTTCCGCGATGGCGGCGATCACATTCGGTCGGTCCACGGTTTTCAGGCGGTGCAACTCCAGCTTGAGTTTTTCTGCGCCGATTTTGGTCAGGGGTATTTTGCTCATGATGTCTGATCAATTCAGTTCCGCGTGCAAATCCTGCATCGCGTACACGTCCATACCGTCCAGGTGCAGCATGCCGGCGCAGGCGGCGCGCGCGCCTTCTATGGTCGTATAGACCGTCACCTTTTGCGCCAGCGCGCTCACGCGTATCGAACGCGAGTCGAATATCGCGCTGCGCTTTTCCTCGACCGTATTGACGATCAGTGCAATTTCGTTGTTCTTGATCATGTCCACGACATGCGGCCGGCCTTCATTGACCTTATTGACCGGCTGCACCGGCAGGCCGGCCGCCGCGATGGTATTGGCGGTACCGCGGGTCGCGAGCAGCGAAAAACCCAGTTCGTGCAGTTTTTTCGCGACGTCGATGAGTTTGCCCTTGTCGCCGGGTTTCACGCTGATGAACGCGCGCCCCGAGCGCGGCAATTTAACGCCGGCAGCGATCTGGCTTTTCACGAACGCCTCGGCAAAACTGCGGCCGACGCCCATGACTTCCCCGGTCGATTTCATTTCCGGTCCGAGTATCGAATCCACGCCGGGGAACTTGACGAAGGGGAACACCGCTTCCTTGACCGAATAGTACGGCGGCACGACCTCGCCCTTGACGCCCTGCGCGGCCAGCGTACGCCCGGCCATGCAGCGCGCCGCGATCTTTGCGAGCGGCAGTCCGCAGGCCTTGGAAACGAAGGGCACGGTGCGCGAGGCGCGCGGATTCACTTCCAGCACATACACTTCCGGCGTGTCGTGGTCGTGCTTGATGGCGAACTGCACGTTCATGAGGCCGCACACCTTGAGCGCCTGCGCCATCAGCACGGTCTGGCGGCGCAATTCATCCTGCAATTCCTGCGACAGCGAAAACGGCGGCAGCGAACAGGCGGAATCGCCGGAATGCACCCCGGCCTGTTCGATGTGCTCCATGATGCCGCCTATCATTACCTGTTCGCCGTCGGACAGCGCGTCCACATCGACTTCGGTGGCGTCATTGAGGAAGCGGTCCAGCAGCACCGGGCTGTCGTTGGAAACTTTGACGGCCTCGCGCATGTAGCGCTCGAGGTCTTTTTGCTCGTGCACGATTTCCATGGCGCGTCCGCCCAACACGTAGGACGGCCGCACCACCAGCGGATAGCCGATGTCGGCTGCCAGACGCACGGCATCTTCCGGCGTACGTGCCGTGCGATTGGGCGGCTGTTTGAGCCCCAAGGTGTGCAAGAACTGCTGGAAACGCTCGCGATCTTCGGCGGCGTCTATCATGTCCGGGCTGGTGCCTATGATCGGCACCCCATTGGCTTCCAGGTCGCGCGCACGCTTGAGCGGCGTTTGCCCGCCGAATTGCACGATCACGCCTTCGGGCTGTTCGACATGCACGATTTCGAGTATGTCTTCCAGCGTGAGCGGCTCGAAATACAGCCGGTCCGAGGTGTCGTAGTCGGTCGATACGGTTTCCGGATTGCAATTGACCATGATGGTTTCGAATCCGTCCTCGCGCAGCGCGAGCGCCGCGTGCACGCAGCAATAGTCGAATTCGATGCCCTGGCCGATGCGGTTGGGACCACCGCCCAGCACCATGATTTTGCGCCGCGCAGTCGGCTGGGCTTCGCACTCCTCCTCATATGTGGAGTACATGTAAGCGGTGGAGGTCGCAAATTCCGCGGCGCAGGTATCCACGCGCTTATAGACCGGCCGCACACCCAGCGCGTGGCGCGCCTGCCGCACCGCGGTTTCGTCGCTGCCCAGCAGCTTGGCGATGCGGCGATCGGAAAACCCCTTGCGCTTGAGCGCGCGCATGCCGGCCTGGTCCAGGCTTTTCAGGCCGCGTCCGGCGATCTGCTTTTCGGTTTTGACGATGTCCTCGATCTGGGCCAGGAACCAGGCATCGATGCGCGTGAGCGCATGCACTTCGGCGAGCGACATGCCGTTGCGGAATGCCTGCCCGATGTACCACATGCGATGGGCGCCCGGATCGGCCAATTCGCGCTCCAGGTCTTCTTCGTCGGCCTCGACTTCGTCCAGTCCGTACACGCTGACTTCCAGCCCGCGCAAGGCCTTTTGCAGCGACTCCTGGAAGGTGCGTCCGATCGCCATGACCTCGCCGACCGACTTCATCTGCGTGGTAAGCCGGTCGTTGGCCTGCGGGAATTTTTCGAAAGCGAAGCGCGGCACCTTGGTCACGACATAATCGATGGTCGGCTCGAACGATGCCGGCGTCGCACCACCGGTAATGTCGTTGCGCAGTTCGTCCAGCGTATAGCCCACCGCGAGCTTTGCCGCCACCTTGGCGATCGGGAAGCCGGTCGCCTTGGAAGCCAGCGCGGACGAGCGCGAAACGCGCGGGTTCATTTCGATCACGATCATGCGCCCGTCGTGCGGATTGATCGCAAACTGCACGTTCGATCCGCCGGTGTCCACGCCGATTTCGCGCAACACCGCGATCGAGGCGTTACGCATGATCTGGTATTCCTTGTCGGTCAGCGTTTGCGCCGGTGCGATGGTGATGGAATCGCCGGTATGCACGCCCATGGCATCGAGATTTTCGATCGAACAGACGATGATGCAATTGTCGGCCCGGTCGCGCACCACCTCCATCTCGAATTCTTTCCAGCCGATCAGGCTTTCTTCGATCAGCAATTCGCGCGTGGGCGACATTTCCAGCCCGCGCTTGCAGATTTCGACGAATTCTTCCTGGTTGTAGGCGATGCCGCCGCCACTGCCGCCCAGCGTGAATGAAGGCCGGATGATTACCGGATAGCCCAGCGCGGCCTGCACCTGCATGGCCTCTTCGAGCGAATGTGCAATGCCCGAGCGCGCCGAACCGAGCCCGATGCGGGTCATGGCCTGTTTGAATTTCTCGCGGTCCTCGGCCTTGTCTATCGCCTCGCGCGAAGCGCCTATCAGTTCGACGCCGTATTTTTCGAGCACGCCGTAACGCGCCAGATCGAGCGCGCAATTAAGTGCCGTCTGTCCGCCCATGGTCGGCAGCAAGGCGTCGGGACGCTCTTTCTGGATGATTTTTTCGAGCACCTGCCAGCTGATGGGCTCGATGTAAGTCATATCCGCCAGGCCGGGATCGGTCATGATGGTGGCCGGGTTGGAATTGACCAGCACCACGCGATACCCCTCTTCCCGCAACGCCTTGCACGCCTGGGCACCGGAATAATCGAATTCACAGGCCTGGCCGATGATGATGGGTCCGGCGCCGATGATGAGGATGGACTTCAGGTCTGTACGCTTGGGCATGGCGGTACGTGCGAAAGAGAAAACTGCAGAACGAGTGATGCAAATTGTTTTGGTGCCGGGCGGCTGCCGCAGCAGCGCCGTGAATTCAGCGTGCCGCGGTCTCCATCATGCGAATGAAGCGGTCGAACAGGTAGGCCACGTCGTGCGGCCCCGGGCTGGCTTCCGGATGCCCCTGGAAACATAGCGCGGGCCGGTCCGTCCAGGCCAGCCCCTGCAGGCTGCCGTCGAACAGCGATACGTGGGTGACCCGCACATTTGCCGGCAGCGTGGCGGGATCGACCGCAAACCCGTGATTCTGACTCGTGATGAGCACCTGCCCGGAATCCAGATCCTTGACCGGATGATTAGCGCCGTGATGCCCGAATTTCATTTTGAGCGTACGCGCACCGGCGGCCAGGCCCATCAACTGGTGACCCAGGCAGATGCCGAAAGTCGGAATGCGGCGTTCGAGAAATTCGCGTATGGCCGCGATCGCATAGTCGCAAGGTTCCGGATCGCCGGGACCATTCGACAGAAATATGCCGTCCGGGGCCAGCGCCAGCACTTCGGACGTCGGCGTTTGCGCCGGCACCACGGTCAGCGCGCAGCCACGGTCGGCCAGCATGCGCAGAATGTTGTGCTTGACGCCGAAATCATAGGCCACAACCTTGAAGCGCGGCGCCGGCGCCTTGCCGTAGCCGGTGCCCAGCCGCCATTCGCCGGCATCCCAGGCGTAGGCTTCGCGCGTGGTCACCACCTTGGCCAGATCCATGCCGGCCAGGCCCGGAAAATCGCGCGCGCGCACCACGGCTTCTTCGACATCCACACGGCTTGCCATGATGCAACCGCTTTGCGCACCCTTTTCGCGCAATATGCGCGTGAGCCGGCGCGTATCGATATTGGCGATGGCCACCACGCCCTGACTGCGCAGATAGCCATCCAGCGTGTCCGTCTGGCGGAAATTCGAAGCCAGCAAGGGCAGATCGCGTATGACCAGCCCGGCCGCCTGAATCTTGTGCGATTCGCAATCTTCGGCATTGACGCCGACATTGCCGATGTGCGGATAGGTGAGCGTCACGATCTGCCGGCAATACGACGGATCGGTCAGAATTTCCTGATAGCCGCTGATGGCCGTATTGAACACCACCTCGCCCACGCATACCCCGGCAGCGCCTATCGAACAGCCACGAAATACCGTGCCGTCGGCAAGTGCGAGGATGGCGGGGGCAACATCTGACACGAAATTCACTCCTGGAAATACCGGATCAGCAAACGGGCGGCCGTACCTGCAACTCCGGCCGCGCGGGAGGGCGCAAAAAACGGGAGTCGCCAACCAGGCGCTCCCGTCTTCAAGCGGCCGCATTATAGCTTGGATGGGGCCTCTGCGCCAATTTTTCTGCGGTGCAGCATTCTAACCCAAGTCGGGCGTCTTGCGCCGCACATTTGAATTACCTGAGACCAAGCACATCCTGCATGTCGAACAGACCGTTCGAACGCTCGCGCAAAAAGCGCGCCGCGCGCAGGGCGCCAAGCGCGTAGGGCATGCGGCTCGCGGCCTTGTGGGTGATTTCGACGCGCTCGCCGGTGCCGGCGAACAGCACGGTATGGTCGCCCACGATGTCGCCGCCGCGCACGGTGGCAAACCCGATGGTGGACGGATCGCGCTCGCCGGTATGTCCTTCGCGCCCATACACGGCGCAGTCGGCCAGCTCGCGCCCCAGCGCCGCGGCCACCACTTCGCCCATGCGCAGCGCCGTCCCGGACGGCGCATCCACCTTGTGGCGATGATGGGCTTCGATAATTTCGATGTCGTAGCCCTGCGCCAGCACGCGCGCCGCCACATCCAGCAGGCGGAACACCAGATTCACGCCGACCGCCATATTCGGCGCGAATACGATGGCAATGTCGCGCGCGGCCTGTTCGATCGCGGCCCGTCCGGCGGCATCGAAGCCGGTGGTGCCGATGATCAATTTGACGCCGGCGGCGCGGCAGGCCGCAAGATGTTGCAGCGTGCCGGACGGCCGTGTGAAATCGATCAGGTATTCGGCCCGCCCCAGCGCGGAGGCGATGTCCGAACTGATCGTGACCCCGGTCGCGATGCCCAGCGCGGCGCCCGCGTCGGTGCCCACCAGCGGCGCCCCGGCGACATCCAGCGCGGCCACCAGTTCGGCATCCTCGGCAGCGCTCACCGCCTCGATCAGCATGCGGCCCATGCGGCCGGACGCACCGGCCACGCCTATACGCATTTTTTGCATGACGACTCCGAAGCTTATTTGGGCGGCTCGCCCGCCGGCTGAACTTGCGGCGCGGCCGGCGCGGGCTGAACTTCCGGCGCCGCCGCAGGCGCCTCACCCAGATCGATCACACGGGTTTTGGGGGCGTCCGGCGCGGGCGTGGCGGCATCGGCCGCCACCACGTCGCCGCTCACGCGCACCAGCTTGCCGTCACGGAAAAAAACCGCCAGGCGCCGTTCTTCCGGTTCCTGGCCGCGCGTTCTGAAGTGATACACATAATCCCAGCGCTCGGCATGAAACGGATCGGCCAGCACCGGGGTGCCGAGCAGAAAGCGCACCTGGTCGCGCGTCATGCCGGCACGCAACTGGGAAGCTTGTTCCTGGGACACGAAATTGCCCTGCCTGATGTCAATCCGGTAGGGGTTGAGCTTGTCGGTCACGCTGCAGCCGGCCACCAGACCGGCAGCGAGTACGATGAACCTCAGTCGCATGGATGAACGTTGTGTCGAAACATTACGGGCGTATTACCCTATTCGCGCGGCACGGTCGGCTTCGTTGCCGGCGCACCGGACCCCGCGGCCGCAGCGCGCACCCGCGCCGCAAGATCGGGATGTAAGCATTTCCGCGAGCGGGCGGCAGAATATATCATATGGTTTGGACAGCGAAGTTTGGACTGCAGCGGATGAACCCGAACACCCAGAATCTGAAGAACATCGGCCTCAAAGCCACCCTCCCGCGCCTCAAGATACTGGAGTTGTTCCAGAAGGCGCCGCACCAGCACATGACGGCCGAGGACGTTTATCGGGCGCTCATGGCCGAAGATATCGACATCGGGCTCGCCACCATTTACCGGGTGCTTACGCAATTCGAACAGGCCGGGCTGCTGCAGCGCAATTTTTTCGAATCCGGCAAAGCCATTTTCGAACTTAATGAGGGCACCCATCACGACCACCTGGTGTGCCTGCAGTGCGGCGCGGTGGAAGAATTTTTCGACAGCGAAATCGAACGGCGCCAGCGCCATGTCGCCAAAGAGCGCGGATTTGCGCTGCACGACCACGCCCTCACGCTATACGCCGACTGCGTCAAGCAGGACTGCCCGAACAAAAAGCACGGCGCCTGAGCGGCCGCCGCATTCCTTTCGTCCTACCTCCGCGCGGCGCCGGCCGCGCACTATCCCTGCATGGAAGCTTTCCTGACGTCGATGGCGCTGGTTGCGCTGGCCGAAATCGGCGACAAGACACAATTGCTGTCTTTCGTGCTGGCCGCAAGGCTGCGCCGGCCGGCAGCCATCATCGCCGGCATTTTTGCCGCCACGCTTGCCAACCATTTTCTCGCCGGCTGGGTGGGCACGCTGGCGGCGCACCTGATTCCCGCGCACTGGATGCCCTGGATCACCGGCATCGTGTTCATTGCGTTCGGATTCTGGACCTTGGTTCCGGACAAACTGGATGACGACGACCAGCCCGCGGCGGGGCATTACGGCGCCTTCGTGACCACCCTGATCGCGTTCTTCCTGGCCGAAATGGGCGACAAGACGCAATTTGCGACGGTGGCGCTGGCGGCGCGCTTCGACACCCTGGTCGCAGTGGTTCTGGGGACCACGCTGGGCATGCTGGCGGCCAATGTACCGGCCGTACTGATAGGCGAAAAACTCGCGCACCGCCTGCCGCTGGTATGGATACGGCGCGCCGCGGCGCTGGTGTTCGTGGTGACCGGCGCGGCTACGATCTGGCGCGCATAGCCAGCAATTCCTCGGCGTGTGCGCGGGTCGTGTCGGTAATGCGCACGCCGCCCAGCATGCGCGCGATTTCTTCGATGCGCCCGGCCGGCGTGAGCGTATCGACGCGGCTCACCACGGCGCCGCCGGCGCCGTGCTTGGCGATGGACCATTGCCAGTCGGCCTGGGCCGCCACCTGCGGCAGGTGGGTCACGCAAAGCACCTGGCGCTCACGCCCCAGCGCCGCCAGCATGCGTCCGACGATTTCGGCCACACGCCCGCCTATGCCGACATCGACTTCGTCGAATACCAGCGTGCCGGCCGCCGAGGCGCTGCTGGCGATAACCTGGATGGCGAGGCCTATGCGCGACAATTCACCGCCCGAGGCCACGCGCCCGAGCGGGCCGGGCGGCGTGCCGGTATTCGCGGCGACGCGGAATTCGACATCTTCCAGCCCGCCGGCCGATCCGTCGGGCAGGCCATCCAGCGCAATGTCGAATTGCCCGCCGGCCAGCGCAAGTTGATGCATGAGTTTGCTCACTTCGGCCGCAAGCGGCGCGGCGGCCGAGCGGCGTCCGGCACTCAGGCGTTCAGCCAGTTCGTAATAAGCGGCACGTGCGCGCGCCTCGTCCGCATCCAGCCGCCCCGCGTCGGACAGGCTGCACAGTTCGTCCAGGCGCACGGCAAGCCGCGCCAGCGTGGCCGGCAAGTGTTCCGCCGCAACCCGGTGCTTGCGCGCCACGTCGAGCACACCGGCGATGCGCCGGTCCAGTTGTTCGAGGCGCCCGGGCTCCACGTCGAGCCGGTCCGCGTAACGGCGCAGGGCATGCACGGCTTCGTCGAGCGCAATGCGCGCGGCATCGGTCAGTTGCACCGCGTCGCCTAGCGCGGGATCGTAGTCCTGCAGCCGCGCGAGCCGTTCGTACTCTGCGCCGGCACGCGTTACCAGCGCATTTTCGCCTTCGTCCAGTGCGGCCAGTGCCGCCTGCACACCTTCCTGCAGGCTGGCCGCGTGGGCAAGCCGGCGCTGTTCCTGGTTCAGCTGTTCCCAATCGGCGGGGTCGAACGCCAGGGCGCGCAATTCATCTACCTGCCACTGCAGCATTTCGCGCTCTGCCGCGAGCGCGGCGCTCTGCCCTTCGACTTCGCGCCGGCGCGCAGCGGCGGCCTGCCAGACGCGGTAACACTGCGCCACGTCGCGCGCCAGTGCTTCTAGCCCGGCGTGTTCGTCCAGCAATGCGCGTTGCCGGTCTTTTTTGAGCAGGGCGTGATGCGCGTGCTGGCCGTGAATGTCCACGAGATGTTCGCCCGCCTCGCGCAACTGCGCGACCGTGGCGCTGGCGCCATTGATATAGGCGCGCGAACGTCCGGCGCTGTCGATCACGCGGCGCAACAGCACGGATTCCCCATCGGCGTCGAAATCGTTTTGCGCCAGCCAG
>JAEUNN010000198.1 GCA_016791085.1 Rhodocyclaceae bacterium
GCCCGTGATATCGACCGCGATGCCGCATATGGACTGCACCTTGCCATCGCGGTCATGCAGCGGGATTCTGGTCGACTGGTAGATGCGCGATGCGTCGCCGGCGCGCGGGATGATGGTTTCTTCGCGCCGTACCACCTTGCCCTGACGCAGCACTTCTTCGTCGTTGGCACGCAGGGCGCGGGCGGTTTCGGCATCGAGAAATTTTTCATCCCCGCTGCCCACGATGTCTTCCGCATTGGCGTGCCAAAGTTTGCGCATCGCGCGATTCGCGAACAGGTAATTGCCCTGTCTGTCCTTCAGGTAGATATAGGCGTCTAAGTTGTCCAGTATGCTCAGCAGCTTTTGTTCGGATTCGGCAACTTTGAACAAGGCGTCCTCAAGTTGCAGTTTTTTCTTTTCCAGTTCGCGATTGGCGTCCTGCAGGCGCGTGTTGGTCAACACCTTTTCGCCTATCAGTTCGGCCATGCGCACCAGAAACACCATCATTCCGAATACTTTGCTTTCGGAATAGCGCGGAACGTCGCGGATCGCCGCAATATAAGCGTCTTCGTCGAAGCCCGCCTGGTGCGCCTGCTGGCGGAAGTGGTCGTAATCCGGCTCGTCGAAAAAGAATTGCCCGGTGAATAAGTTGCCGATGTGCGCGCCGCCGATCATGACCGGCACCGCCACATCGACCAGCCCGTTGCGGCAGCGATAGACGTTGTATTCCTGGCCCGCCGCGAGGTTGCCGGCCAGCAGGGTATCGCTTTCCAGGCAACGCGCCGCCGTTACGGGCGACACGCGATGAAAATGCGTGCAGGCCTTTTGCCAGCCCGACGCGATCAGCACGTTTCCGTTGAGGTCCAGCAATGCCGTGGCGACGCCGAACAGCTCGCTGAAACTTTCGCAAAGACCTTGCAGGTCATGTACGACGATATATTTGCTCAGATCCATTTGTCGCTTCCCGCCTGACTCGGTTCAGCAATGGGCGGGACCTGGGTGCGCAGGGCCCAGGCTTGCGCGCTGCGCGACTTGCGTCCTGCTCGATAGGCCGGCTTGCTGACTCATGACTATGCCTGCTCGGGCTTCCGGTAAACCGCCAGTGGGACTTGCTTAACGGCGCCCGATCGGAAAAATCAAGGCCCCGGTCAAGTTTCGGAATTCATGCCGGCGCATACGCGCGGCGCCGCCGCTGCGGCCATGGCGGACAAGGGGATAAGCAGGGCGCACCGGTGGAGGGCCTGGCGCACGCAGGGGCGGCGCAATCCGGCCGGGCAGCCGCGTCGCAGCCTGAGTCCCGGGGCCGGTTGCGGTCGGGCCAGGGCGACGCCGGGCGCGTAACTCGATCAGTGCATTACCGCGGACGAAGGCCTGCAAGCCGGCGCGCGGCAAGCGCCGCCACTTCAGTCTTTTGCGCGCAATTTGCGCAATAGCGCATAGATGGGCGGGGCGCCGGTCACGATGAGCAATACGCGCGTGACGTGGAATGCCGTCACGATGGGCACGCCCAGGTGCAGCACTTTGGCCGTGATGCACATTTCGGCTATGCCGCCCGGGGCCGTGGCAAGTATCGCGCTGGCCACGGGAATGCCCGTCAGCACGGCGACCAGCATGCCCCAGGCCGCGGATATGAGTAACGCGCCCAGTATGCTTGCCGCTGCGGCGGCAATGAACCGTGGCGCGCGCAGCAGGAACTTGCGCTCGAAGCGCGACCCCAAGGTGCAGCCTATCAGGGCCTGCGCGACATTGACGAGGGCTTGCGGGATGGCCGAAGCCGGCACTTCGGCGAGCGTGAGCCCCATGACCATGAATAGCGGGCCCAACATCCAGGCGTTGGGCAACCCCAGCCGGTACAGCAGTCCGGCCGATGCAAGCGCCGCCGCGGCCATCAGCGCGAAAGCACCCGGCTCGAAATGCAGATTGGCCGGCGCATAGGGGTGGCTGCCGTGCGCGCCGGACCAGTACATGGCGCTGGGCACGATGAGCACGACCAGCAGGATGCGCAAACTTTGCGCCAGCGCGACCTATTCGACGGCGGCACCGTGCCGTTCGGCCAGTACCGACATTTCCGCAGCGCCGCCCGGCAGCGACGCGAAAAACGCCGAAGCGCCATCGGTGCGCGCGAGCGCCGCCAGGATGAGTCCGGACAAATAGCCGGTCAGAACGGCCGCCAGCGCCGCGAGCACGATGCTGGGCGCGTAGCTCAACACCTCGCGCCCGACCGCCGGCGTGAAATAGAGGCCCAGCGCAGCGCCGATCACGATCTGGCCGAATTGCCGGCCGGCGGCCGGCGGCCGGCGCCGTGAGCCTGCCGCCGCCAAGTTTGCCGGCTGCCATGAATAGCAGCGGCCCTATCATCCACGGCAGCGGAAAGTTGAGCCAGCTCGCCGCGGCGCCCGCCAGCAGGCAGCCGGCCAGCGCAAGCGCGCTCGACGAACGTGGCAGAACAAACTTGAACGGCATGGCAGCGTATGGAAGTACACCCGCGTTGCGGATGGCAGTAATCGAATGGCTTGTCGCGGCGCTGCAATTGGCGCGCTTGTGTTGAGTTGTATGGCTGTCCCGCCCGGCGCAGTCGTGACGGGGGCGCGGCGGCGCCCTGGGGCGCGGCCGTGCGGCAAACGCGACGGCGGGGCAGTGCGGTTCGGCGCCGGAATTCCTCGGGCCGGCCCCGCACGCGGCCCGTCACCTGCCGCTGGCCAGCCGGCCGCGCTCAGCCCCCGGATACGCGCGCCACCATGAACAGGCGCCGGAACGGGAACAGCGTTTTTCCATCCGGCCGGCGCGGATAGGCGGTTGCCACCAGTTCGCGGTAGCGCGCCTCGAACGCGCGC
>JAEUNN010000583.1 GCA_016791085.1 Rhodocyclaceae bacterium
TGGTAGGTGCGCAATTCGGCTTCGATTTCTTCGTTGCGCGGCAGCACGTCGTGATTTTCCAGGCCGAGCTGGCGTGCCGCCTTGCGCTTGGCGAGGCGAAAATCGGCCACGCCCTCTTCGGCCATGATGCGTGCCGCGACGCCGGCGATGCGCTTTCTCAGGTGTTCCGTCCGCACGCTCATCTCCTCGCTGCGTGCACAGCCTTACGCCGCGCTTCGCATACAATCCGCCGCTATTCTGGCACAGGCGCCCGCTGCCGGGCGCAGCAGCATGCACATACACATATTGGGAATTTGCGGCACTTTCATGGGCGGCATCGCGCTGATCGCGCGCGCCGCCGGGCATCGCGTAACCGGTTGCGATGCCAATGTCTATCCGCCCATGAGCGCTCAGCTCGAAGCCGAAGGCATACAACTGGTGGAAGGATATGGCGCCGACCAACTGGCCCTGGCACCCGACCTGTACGTGATAGGCAACGCCATTTCGCGCGGCAATCCGCTGCTCGAAGAAATACTCGAGCGCGGCCTGCCCTATGTTTCGGGCCCGCAATGGCTGGGCGAAAACGTGCTGCGCGACAAGTGGGTGCTGGCCGTGTCGGGCACCCATGGCAAAACCACCACCACGTCCATGCTGGCCTGGATACTCGAACATGCCGGATTGGCGCCGGGCTTCCTGGTCGGTGGCGTGCCAAAAAATTTTGGCGTGTCGGCGCGACTTACGGCCAGCCGGTATTTCGTGATCGAGGCCGACGAGTACGACACGGCGTTTTGCGACAAGCGCTCGAAATTCCTGCATTACCGGCCGCGCACGCTCATCATCAACAATATCGAATTCGACCACGCCGACATATTTGCCGACCTCGGTGCGATCGAAACGCAGTTCCATCATCTGGTGCGCACGCTGGCGCGCGGTGCCTGCGTGGTGGCGCACGCCGCCGATGCGTCGATCGAGCGCGTGCTGGCGCGCGGCCTGTGGTCGCAGTGCGAGCGTTTCGGCGCCGCGGAGGCCTGGTCGCTGAGCGCGGCGGCCGACGGGGCCGCCGCCATCGCCCAGGCGGGGCGCCCGCTGGGTGATTTGCAGCTTGCCATGCCGGGGCGCCACAATCAGGAAAATGCGCTGGCTGCGCTGGTCGCCGCGCGCCACGCCGGCGTCGCGCCGGACCTTGCGCTGGCTGCCATGGCGCGCTTCGAGGGCGTCAAACGGCGCCTGGAGCTGCTGGGCACGCCGGGCGGTGTGGCCGTGTACGACGATTTTGCGCATCACCCGACCGCCATCGCGGCCACGCTGGCGGCCTTGCGTGCGCGGGTTGGCGAGGCGCGCATCCTGGCGGTGTTCGAGCCGCGCTCCAATACCATGAAGCTCGGCACCATGAAGGACCAATTGCCCGGCGCGCTGTTCGCGGCCGACATGGCCTTCTGTTACGGCGCCGATCTGGGCTGGGATGCCGGGCAGGTGCTGGCGCCGCTGGGCGAGCGCGCCGAGGTCAGCATGGATATCGCCGATCTGGTGGCGCGCGTGCGCCGCGCCGCGCACGCCGGCGACCACGTGCTCATCATGAGCAATGGCGGCTTCGGTGGTCTGCATGGGCGTCTACTGGCCGCGCTGGCGTGAACATCGGGCCGGCCGGGCCTGTACAGGGCAATTGCGGCTTTTGCGGGTGCGCATTGACGCAGGTCAATCGATATTGATCGCGTACCGCCATTGTGTTAGCTTACGCGCGTTTTTTGCCGGCATTGCCGGCAACCAGGACAAGTCCCGGCGGGAATCGGTCATGCGCGAGCAGGACGGGTCGGAAAATTACAGCTATGCGGCCGGACGCCACTGCTCGGTTGTAGGCGGACAACTGCCCGCCTTTTTCCTAATCACCGTAACGCTATCGTTTTCCATCGCGGCGGCGATGAGCTACCTGGGTGCTTGGCCGGTATTTCCATTCGCCGGCCTGGAAATGGCGGCACTGGGTACGGCGTTTGCGGTAATCCGTAGGCGTGCAGGCGATTACGAGCGCATCGTGCTCGGCCGCGACGGCTTGTCCGTCGAGGTGCGCGAGCGTGGGCGCGTGCGCTGCGCGCAGGCCAATCCGGCCTGGGTACGTCTGGTCGTACTGGAAGGCAGGGATTATGATCTGGCCCTGCAGTGGCGCGGCGAAAGCTGGCGTATCGGGCGTCACCTCGATGCCGCCGGCCGGCGCCGCCTGGCACGCGAACTGGGTGGGCGGCTCGCCGCCTGGCGTGCCTGAAGCGGGGTAGAAGAAGCAACAGGGCGCGTGCCGCTTTGCGGTGCGCTGCCCGTGCAGTGCGGAATTGGTGAGTCGGTGCGCAACAAATTATTTGTCAAGGGGTATAACAAGATGGCGCAAACGGGGAAACCCTCGCCGCTTTGGGCGGCGGTGCTGGCGCTGGGTTCCGGCGCGGCGCAGGCGGCCTACAAGCTCAACATGCAGGAGCCGGCCACGAAACTGGGCGAGGAAGTGTACTTCCTGCACAACATGATGACCGCGGTGTGCGCAGTCATCTTTGTGGCGGTGTTTGCGGTGATGTTCTATTCGCT
>JAEUNN010000598.1 GCA_016791085.1 Rhodocyclaceae bacterium
CGCTCGCTACATACCTGTTGCATGAGCGTGCAGGCCTGTGCGAATTTGCCCTCGCCGTGCAGCGATACGGCCAGATTGTTCATGGCCGTCAGGCGGTCCGGATTCATGTCGCCCGTGCCGGCATCGGCGCCGCGCAGTTCGACCGCCGCTGCGTCGAGCGCGCGCGCCGCGCCGGCCTGACCCAGCTTGCGGGCGATATTGGCGGCCGACAACTGGGACTCCTGCGTATCGCGGTGCGCCGGTCCTAGCACGTTGCGGCGCAATTCCAGCGCGCGTTCGGCAAATACGCGCGCAGCTTCGAGTTCGCCTTGTTCGGTGAGCGCAGCAGCCAGGTTGTGCATGGCCAGCAAGGTGGCCGGATGTTCTTCGCCCAGCGACTTGAGGCGTTCCCGATACACCATTTCGAGCAATTCGCGCGCGCCGGCCGCATCGCCCTGTTGCTGCATCACCAGTGCCAGGTTGTTGGCCGATACCAGGGTGTCCGGGTCGAGCAGGCGGCTGCGCGTCTGCAACAGCTTGTAGTGAATGTCGTAAGCCTCGCCCAGCCGGCCCTGCATGCGCCGGACCTCGCCCAGGTAGCTCGTGAATATGAGCGTATGCGCGTGTTCCTCGCCCAGGCGCTGCGTCGCCCAGGCGATCAGGCATTCCGCCACGCGGCCGGCTTCGGCGTAGTCGCCGTGGTGCAAGTCGTATATGTAGAGCGCGTCGAGCAGGCGCAATTCGGCAAGTTCGCAGTGCTGCGGCGCGTCCAGACTTTGCGCCAGCGCATGGCGCGCGTGCGCGATGTAGTCGGCGAGTGGGCCATGCTGGCGCGCGTCGAAAATGTGCTCGCCCAGTGCCGTTTCGAGCGCGCCCAGGGCGGCCCGGCGCAAACTGACACTGCGTTCGGCCAGCGTGTCGCGAAAGCGCATGGTGCGCGACACCAGCGGGTGCACCAGGATCGCCCCGCCGGGCAGTTCGCGCGCCAGCGCAGCATTGTTCACGCTTGCCATGGCGATATCCGCAACCTGTTCCGCGTCGTCGCTCGCCAGACTGTCCGCGGCAGCCAGGCTGGCGGCCACCAGGCCGCGCTCCAGGCGCACCGGCGCGAGACCGGCGGCCAGCCGCAACAGGTCCTGGCCGCGCGCATCCAGCGCATCCACGCTCATGAGCAAGGACTGCGACAGATTCAGGTTCGCCGCGTCGCGCTGCGCGGCCGATCCGGCGCGCGCCTTGAGCAATTCGGCCGCGAAATCCAGTGCGTCGCGCGCCGGTGTGGCCAAACTGGCCCGGAACTCCTTGAAGCCGCGCACGCGCACCGCGACCGCGGCAAGTTCCAGCGCCAGGGCGTGGCAATCCAGGTCGCGCGCGAGCGCCAGCGCATCGGCGCGCTCCTGCTCGTTGGCCGGGAGGTGGCCATGGGTGAGCAGCGCCAGCGCGGACATTTCATCCAGGCTGTCCAGGCGGACTTCGCTGCCGGCCCAGTCGAAATTCGCGTTGCGGGTGGTGACCAGGGTATGTCCGGCCGCGCCCGGTGCGAGCCAGGATTGCAGTTCGCGCCAGATCATGCCGGAGGGCAGGTCGTCCACCACCCACAGATAGTGGCCGCGCGCGGCGAGCGCACCATCTATGGCGGCACCCAGCGCGGCGCGTCCGACCGCGGCGATGCCCAGTTGCTGCGCGACATCCATGAGCTGGCTGTCGCGCAATTCGTCGGCGTCATGCGCGGGCGCCGCCACATCGTGGCCGAAGGCGCGCAGCCAGACTATTCCGCCCGGATAGGCGGCGGCGTAGCGCAGCGCGTAGGTTTCGGCGGTGAGCGATTTGCCGCTGCCGGCCATGCCGGTCAGGCGCACCAGCGGGCGTGCGTTGCGGTCGGTAATGATGGGGGCCGCGGCGCTCCAGAGCCCGGAATGTATGGCCCACATTTCGGCCAGGCGGCCGAAAAAGCGCGACGACCCGTCACCGGCCGGGGCGCCGTACCAGCGCGGCGCGGCGCGCGCCGCAATGTCGCCGAAACAGCCGCTCAGGCGCTCGACGTGGGCGCGTATGGCGGCCGCAGCGGCGTCCAGCGCGTCCGGCGCGGCGGCCGTGCGGTACAGCGCGTCACGCAGTTCGACCGGGTGGATATGGGTATTGGACGCTTCGGGATTGACGATCAGTACCCGTTGCCGCGGGTCGCCCTCCTGCTGTGCCGCAATGAACGCATAGGTAAGTTCCCACTGGCAGGCCAGCGACTGCGGATAGCGCGACGAATACCAGGCAAGCAGCGCCTTGGCGTGCGAAAGTCCGGCCGCAATGGCGCCCTGTATGCTCGCGAAATCCTCGATTTCGGTGGCATCCTGCCAGACCCGCAGCCCGGCCGCGCTCAAGGCGCGTGCGAGCGCTGTAACGGCAGCGGCGTCGCCATGGCGATAGCTGATGAATACGTCGAACATGGGCGGAATCCCTCGCGGCGGCAGCACAGGCACCGGCCTGGCTGCGGGCCGAGCGCTTGCGATATTCGTGTCAGGGCAGGCGCGTTGTCAGTCCGGCACCGGCGGTGGGCCGCCGCGCCGCGCGTAGCTCACCGTGAGCATTTCCCACTGGTGGCCTTCGGGCTCGTTCCAATACACGCCCATGCCGCCGAACTGGCGGCCCACCTGCCCGTCCTGCGGCCCGCGCACGCTGCTGCGATAGGCAATGCCGTGCGCCTTGAGCCGCGCCAGTATGGCTTCGAAGTGCTCGGCATCGACGCGGAAACAGAAATGCTCGACCGGAAACGGCGCGTCGGTTTCGAAAAAGTCCAGCGTCAGGCCGTCATTGATATAGACCGCCGCAAACGGGCCGAGCGGACTGGGCTCCCAGGGCTAGTCCAGCAGTTCAGCCAACAGGCGCGCAGCGCCTAATTTGTCGCGCGCCGATACGATGAAGTGGTCAAGTTCCAAGCCCATGGTGGTGCCTCGCGGATCAGTCTGTCTGCATCTGCCGGCCGTCCGAAACCGCGCCGCGGTCCGCACCGGCATGCTGCGTCGCCACACATTTTCCTGGCTGCGCTGCGGCCGAGTCGTCCGGCGACGTTCGCGCGCGCCGGACCGGCGGCGCGTGCCGGCTGGCAGTAATCGCCGGGGTTTCAGAACCAAATCGTAGACGATGGCAGGGGCTGCATGCCGGCTGCCGGCAAGGCCTGTGCGGAACAAAGTCCGGCCCGGCTTCAGTAGGTGGACAGTATGTTGATGAACCAGCCGCGGCTGCGGTAGGAAAGATCGGTCAGGTTGTCCGAATAGGTCGTGAAGTTATAGCCGGCGCCCAGCTTGATGTGCTGTTCGACGTGGCGGTAAATCGCGACCAGCGCGCCGGCGCGGGCGTCCTGCGCTTCGCGCGCCTTGAGGTCACGCAGTTCCAGCATGGCGTCCCACTTGCGCACGAAATGCCAGTCGGCGCGCACGGCAACCAGTTCGGCGCGGCTTTTGAACCAGTCGCCGGCGGCTTTCTGGTCCTTCAGTTCGCCTACCCGCAGCCCGTATTTGAAGCCCAGCGACAGCCAGGGCCTGGCGTCCCATATGGTGTCGAGCGAAAACACCTGGCTTTTCTGTGCGTAATCGAGCAGCGCGGTGTTGGTGGCGTTCACCTGGCCCGGCGAGGGCAGGTTGTAGAAGTGCGTGTATTTGACCAGGGTGTTCCAGCGGTCGTTATCGACCGGG
>JAEUNN010000619.1 GCA_016791085.1 Rhodocyclaceae bacterium
CATGGCTGGCTCCTGGGGTAAGTTATTGCGTGTCGGTCTGGTCGATACGGGTTGTCGCGTGCGGCAGTGCTCGTGCGGGCGCGCTGCGGGCGGCGCGTCAGGGCGGCCGCGCCGCGCGCATGGACCTTGGCGCGCGCGTGCAGGCGCAGGCTGCGCATACTCGCATGGAAATCATGAGCTTTGTGGCATTTGCGAGCCGTGGCCGATGTTGTCCGGGAGTTCATGGCAGAAATGCGGAGTGGGTGTCTGCGCGCCGCGTGCCGTCAGGCGGCGGCCTGCTGTCCGCTCGCACCGGGGCGATGCGCCAGCACCGCCACGTCCAGCGGGTGGGGAACGCCGCCCACATTGCGCTGCGCGCGGATTTCCTTGCTGCCCGTGTAGCCCTGGGCATGCGCCAGTTCCAGCGCGGTGCGCGTGGTGATGGCGCGGGTTTTTTCGGCCTTGTTGTGCTTTTCGAGCTTGGCGGCCAGGTTCACGGTGTCGCCGATCACCGTGTATTCGAGGCGCTGGCCGTCACCTATGATGCCGAATACCACTTCGCCGGTCGCCAGGCCGCCGCCCACGTCGGGCGCGGATTTGCCGGCTGCGCGGCGCGCCTCGCGCCAGGCGTCCACGCTCGCCATGATGTCGTCCACGGCGGCCAGCGCGTGCGCGGCATAGCTGGCGTCCGGCATGGCGGCGCCGAAGCTGGCGAGTATGCCGTCGCCCATGAATTTGTCTATGTTGCCGCCGTGCTTGCGTATGACCGGCACGGCGAGGCGCTGGTATTCGCCCAATAGTGCGATCAGTTCGGAGGGCGTGAGGCTCGCCGAAGCTTCTGTGAAGCCGCGCAAATCCAGGAACAATACGGCGGCCTGGCGCAGTTCGCCCTGGCCCGCGGCGATGGCCTGTTCCGAGCCGGTAATGCGATTGGCGACCGAGTCGTCGAAAAACAGCGACAAATCCTGCACGGCCAGCTGTTGCGACACGCTTTGTTCCAGCATGGCGCGGGCGCGCCGCAGGGCGAGCGCCAGCACCAGCGTGACCACGACGATGGCCAGCACCTTGTCAACTTCGCCGCCCCAGTGAATTTGCATGGAGCGCAGGGAGGTCACATAGTCCCAGGTGACCGGGTTGGCGGGCGCGCGATAATAGGCGTTGGCGACCATGGCGACCCAGCCCAGCGCCGCCGTGGCGCCGGACAGCAGTACCCAGACCGGCTCGAAGCGCAGCGCGCGCAGTGAAATGAGCATGAACACATAGACCAGCTGGGTCGATTTGAGCGACAACTGCGCGGGCTGTTCGTATTGCAGGTGGTAGGCCCAGATCACGAACAGCAGCACCAGCATTTCGGCGACCACGCTGGCGCCCAGCATCCAGCGCTTTAGTTGCCCGGTCAGGGCGAAATACAGGCGCAGCGCGGACAGGATGGAAAATAGCGCCAGCCCCAGCGGCGCTGCTTCTATGGGCGCGTCGGGCGAAAAACCCGGCGGGGCGGACGCATACAGTTGTGCGAGCAGCGCGGCGAGCGCCAGTTGCACGCAGGTGACCAGAATTTCGCTGCGATACTGTTCGTGCTCGAATGCACGCCGCACGCGCGCGGGCAACTGCATGTCGCGGCGGCCACCGCCCATTAGTGCCGCGTAGGCGCGTTTTATCAGTTGAGCGGGTGAGTGCATGTCGGTAGCTATCCTTGGTTGCCTGGTGTTGCCTGGTGTTGCCTGGTGCCCGGGAAGCACGCCGGCTGTTGGCGTGCCCATGCGCATATCCCTGCATTCCGGGGAGCGGCCCGGGCCGGCAAAGCGCAGCGCATTCCGCCGTATGTGAGGCGTCGGGCGCCCCCATGCGGCGGATTGCGCCTTCGGCTTATCCGCCTTGCGGATGCTGCGCCGCGCGCCTGCCGGAGCTTTACGCATCCTCGCCGTTCTTGAGCTTGCCGCGCACCAGTTTGTCGCAGGTGCCGGCCGGCAGCATGATCCACTCCTCCTCGCCGCCGTCCTCGCGCGCCTGCCCGGCGCAGGCGTGGTGGCTGGTGCCGCAGTCGTTCTTTGCGGCACGCGTCACGCCGTAACAGCGTTCGCGGTCGAGCGCGAAATTCCGCTGTGCGCCGGGCAGTACGTGCGTGTATTGGCTGACGGCGAGCAGGCTCAGGCCAACTGCGCTGCCAAGGGCGAGGACATTTCCGAGCGTGCGTCCCATACCGGCTCCTTCAGATAGTCGTACAGCACACGGCCGTAAGGCAGGGTCAGATCGGCCACGAAATGCGTGCCGCCCACCACGCGCCGCACCGGCAGGTCCGCCACCGGCGCATTCACATGCGGAATCAGGTGCAGCCGGGCCGGGCTTTCCCAGGCGCCTTTGACCTGCACGTCGGTCAGGTTGTAGGCCACCAGTTGCGCGATGGCCGGGCTGCCGTCCACGTCCGGAATGATTTTGAGATTCACCTGGGTTTTGCTGAGCTTGCGGATGAACGGCGTCACGTCGCACACCTGGCTGCCGTGGTGCGCGCAAATCGCGTTTTCATGTTTGTAGGCCATGCTGGCCACGGCCACAAGTTGGTCCGCGTATTCCAGGCGGCCGGCCAGGGTGTCGCGGTTCACCTTGAGCGACACGTCGGCCAGCTTTTTCGGGAAGCCCCATATTTCGCGCCCGCCGGATATGGGCGGCTCGCAGTCGAGGTACATCTGCGCCACGAAATTGACGTGCTCGCCCTTGTACAGGCAGGGAATCACGATGCCGGATTCGGTATAGTCGCCGAAGCCGGTCGAGTCGGGCATGCGGATAAATTCGTACAGCACGGTGTTGGATCCGTCCGGCTGCAGCGGTTCGGGCACCGCCTCGCGTATCGCCGCGGGGTCGGATTCGTAACTGATGATCATGTATTCGCGGTTCACGAAGCGGTACGGCCCTTTCGGGTAGGTAGGGCTCGCGATAGGCATCGACGCGGTCATCAGTATGTCTTCGATTTTCATGCTGCTCTCCTTGTTGCGGGTGTTTGGGGTTGGGGGTTAAAGAAATTCGGCGCGGATATCCACGCTGGAACGTTCGCCGATGTGGTCGAAATTGACCGCCACCCAGCGCTCCGCTTCGCGCCGGCCGGCATCGCGCAATTGCTGCAGGAAATCCCAGTCGGCATTGAGTTTGCTCGACACGCCGTACTGCGCCATGGTGTCGTCGGCACGTATCGAGTGGATGTGCATGCACTTCATTTCGCCCTCGGCCACCTTGCCGCGCGCGATCAGGTTGGTCGCGAAGGCGATGGCGCGCATTTCGCGCAGCAGCGAGGAATTGAAGCTCACTTCATTCAGGCGGTTGAGGATTTCCGCCGCCGTTTGCGGGCAGCCGCGGCGCACGATGGGATTCAGGTGCACGATCACCACGTCCACCGAATCGCAGTGGTAAATGAGCGGATAGATGGCCGGGTTGCCGACATAGCCGCCGTCCCAGTAATACTCTCCGTCGATTTCCACGGCCTGGAACATGAACGGCAGGCAGGCCGATGCCAGCACCGCTTCGGGCGAAATGTCCTTTTCTGTGAACAGGCGCACCTTGCCGGTTTCCACATTGGTGGCGCACAGGAATAGTTTGATCGGGCTGTCGCGGCGCAGGCGCTCGAAATCCACATGGCGTTCCAGCACGTTGCGCAGCGGGTTGAAATTCATGGGGTTCAGCTGATAGGGCGAAAAGATGCGCGTCGCCATGTCCATCATCAGGAAAAACGGCGAGTTATCCAGCGTATGCACGCCCATGGCCTTGTCCCAGGGCATGGGTTTATAGGGGCTGAATACCGCGGAAGTCGCGGCGATGTCCTGCCAGAACGCCGCCAGCGCGGCGCGCGCGCCGTCCGGGCCGCCATCCAGCCAGCCCTGCGCCAGCACGGTGGCATTCATGGCGCCGGCGCTGGTGGCGCTCACGCCGTCGAAACTGAAGCGGCCGTCCGCGATGAGCTGGTCCAGCACGCCCCAGGCGTAAGCGCCGTGGGCGCCGCCGCCCTGCAGCGCCAGGTTGATGGGTTTGACGCTTGCGTCCTGCGCATTGCCGCCATTGCGGCGCGATTTAACGGTGGTATCCATGCTTGATTTCCGTCCTGGGTTGGAACTTGCTGCGCCGGCCGCGCGCGGCTGGTGGCGTGGCGTGCTGCATTGCCGATGCGCGCGCGGCCGGCTTCAAGGTCGACTTAGTGCTGGGTCCAGCCGCCGTCCATGGCGATGGCCGTGGCGGTCATGGAAGCGCCCATGTCCGACGCCAGGAACACCGCCAGACCCGCCAGTTCTTCCACCTGCACGAATTCCTTGCGCGCCTGGCCCTTCAGCAGCACGTCGCGCACCACCTGTTCGGGGGCGATGTTGTGCACCTTGGCCTGGTCGGCGATCTGCTTTTCCACCAGCGGGGTTTTTACATAGCCCGGGCATATGGTGTTGCAGGTAATGCCGTAGTCGGCCAGTTCCACGCCCACGGTTTTTGAGAGACCTATCATGCCGTGCTTGGCCGCCACATAAGCGGCCTTGAACGGGCTCGCGGTCAGACCGTGTGCGGATGCCACATTGATGATGCGGCCGTGGCGGCGCGCCTTCATGCCCGGCACGACGGCCTTGATCAGGTGGAAGGCCGACGACAGGTTGATGGCCATGATGGCATCCCATTTCGCGTCGGGAAATTCTTCCACGGGCGCCACGTGCTGAATGCCGGCGTTATTGACGATCACGTCCACCTGGCCGAATTCGGCTTCGGCATAGCGCGCCATGTCGCGTATCTGTTCGGGCTTGCTCATGTCGGCGGAGGAATAGCGCACCTTGACGCCAAATTCCTGTTCCATCATGTAGCGCGTGGTTTCGATCTGGTCGGCTTCGCCGAAACCGTTGAGCATCACGTTGGCGCCCTGCGCGGCAAAGGCGCGGGCGATGCCGAGCCCTATGCCGCTGGTCGAGCCGGTGACGATGACGGATTTATGTTTGAGCATTGCGGTTCTCCTGTTAAGTCTGGGTTAGTTTGCGTAAATTGCCGCTTCGATGACGGGTATCGGGCCTGCCGGCCAAATTCAGTGAATGCGCCGGCGCAGCGCGCTGCCGGCGGTAATCGGGATGGCGTGCGCCGGATCGTCGACTTCGCTGGTGCGCGTGAAGCGCAAATGCGTGATGTCGGTGCTGAAGAACATGCTCCAGGTCCATTCGACGAATATGCGCAGCTTGCGGCCCAGCGTGGGCATGCGCATCAGATAGAAGGCGCGCCACAACAGCCAGGCCGGCAGGCCGGACAGGCGCAGGCCATACACCTGGGCGACGCCTTTCATGTGACCCGTGGTGGCCATCATGCCCTTGGCGGCGTGCCAGAACGGCTGGGTGTCGTGCCCCAGTATCACGGCCGACAGATTGCGCGCCAGTTGTTCCGCTTCGGCCACCGCGAATTGCGCGGTGGGCGGCGCGAACTGGCCGTCCATGGCGTTGCGTATGAGTGCGCAGTCGCCTATCGCCCAGAGGTTTTGCCTGCCGCGCACGCGCATGTCGGCTTCGGTTTCGAGCTTGCCGCGCTGGGTGGGCAGATCGAGCGCCGCCACCACCGGGTTGGGACGCGTGCCTATGGTGCAGATCACCGTGGCGCCGTCTATGTATTCGCCGTCGCTGAGCGTGACGCCGCCCGCATCGACCTTGGCCGCGCGCGATTTGAGGCGTACCGCGATGCCGCGCTTGCTCATCGATTGCGCGGCCGAACGGCCCAGGCATTCGGGCAGTTCCGGCAGCAGGCGCTCGCCGTCCTGCAGTATGCTCACCTGCAGTTCTTCGGCACTGACGCGCGGGTAATAGCGCAGCGCGCTCTTCAGAAAGTCGGCAAGTTCGCCGGCCACTTCCACGCCCGAAAAACCGCCGCCTATCACGATGAAATGCCCCAGCCGGCGGCGCAGTTGAGCATCGCTTTCCAGCTCTATCTGCGCCACCCGCTGCAGCACGCGGTTGCGTATGTACATTGCGTCGCCCACCAGTTTGAGCGGCAGCGCGTGCTGTTCCATGCCCGGCACCAGGGCCAGATTGGCACGCGTGCCGAAGGCGAATATCAGGTGTTCGTACGGAATGTCGGCCGGACCGGCGAGCGTGCTGCCATGCACGATGCGCTTTTCCAGGTCCACGCCGGTCACGGTGGCCATGATGAATCGCGTGGTTTTGATCATCTGCCGGATGGGCGCGATAACCTGTTCCGGGAAGATGGAGGCGCCCACCACTTCGGCCAGCATGGGGTTGAAGGTGGTATAGCTTTCCTGACTTACCAGGATCACCCGGTAGGGCGCCCGCACCCGCCGCTCCAGCGCCTGGGCCAGCGTGGTGCCGGCGAATCCGCCACCTATGATCACGATGTTTTTGGTGTCTTGCATTTTGCTGCTCCTTGTTCGGCGCTGCGGGCGGCGCGTCCTGCCACGCGCACGCCCGTACGTTCGGGGGCCGGTCGTTGTAGTGGGGGCGCTCAGTTGCGGCGTGCGTAAGCGCGTTTGATCAGGTGATCCAGCGACAGCGGGCCGGGGCCGTGTGCCAGCGTGACCAGCATGAACAGGCCCCAGTACTGGTGATCTTTAAGTCCGACTTCGCCCAGATCCGGGTAGGACAGCACCGCCACGATGTTGAACACGAACAGCGCCAGCGCCGCGAAGCGCGTGCCCAGGCCCAGCGCGAGCAACACCGGCAGCGTCAATTCCGCGACGGTGCCCAGTACGGCCGCCAGCATGGGCGACAGCAGGGGCACGGCATATTCGTTTTCGAACAGCGCGACGGTGGTGTCCCAGCTGGCGATTTTGGTCAGGCCGGAGCGGAAAAACACATAGGCGACCAACACGCGCAGCGCGAGGTCCACCACCGGCGACACATAGCGGGTTTGTTCCACGACTGCCCGCACGACCGCTGCGACGCGGTCCAGCGCGCCGCGGCGCGCGGGGGAAGTTTGGCTACGGAAGGCATATTCCATTTGAATCTCTCCTGGGTGGCTGCGCGGCGGCCCCCGCGGGGGCCGCCGCGAATGGGTATTGCTTACTTCTTGGCCACGACGACTTTGCCGCCGGCGATCTTGTCGCAGGTGCCCTTGGGTACGAACACCCAGGCTTCCGCGTCGTTGTCGGTTTTCGCGGTGCCGGCGCAGGCGCTCTTGCTGGTCGCGCAGTCGTTCTTGCCGGCCTTGACGATACCGGCGCACTTTTCGTTGTCGCCCTTTTCGGCGAGCGCGACACCGGAAGCGGAAGCGAGACCGAGGGCGATCAGACCGGCGACGGCGTTACGGATGACTTGTTGGCTGTTCATGGCATTACTCCTTGCATAAGTGGGTTGAATTTGCGGAACAGGCGCATCGCCTATCCGCTGCGTATTCTGGCGACCGGGTTTCACGCGCTTTTCGCGCGTTTGTCACGAATTCATCACGCCGCGCGGCGGGACTGCGGGGGACTACGTTGGGGCTAGGTAGTTGCCGCAGCGCGCCTCGTGGATGGACGAGGTTCGAGCCGCACCCGGCGCAATGCAGCTTGCGGCCGGGACAAGTCAGGGCGTGGTGGAGGCGCAGCAGCCCTGTAGCGTGGATGCGCGGGCGGGTTGGGTGGAAACTGCCGGCGGCCGGCGCCAGCGAGCGCCTGCATCGCGGTCCTTCGCGCGCAGCCTGCGGCCCGCGACGATGCGGCACATGCTTGGAGGCTGAATCGAACGTGTGTCGCCGGCGCGCGCCGGTCCGACGGGGATTGCGCCTGGCAGGCGTGAGCAGATCCGGGTTTCGCCTGCACGCACACGACGCTAGGCACGCCGGCCGGCGCGCGTATGCTCCGGGCAATGCGTGAAACGAAAAGCGGGCCGCACCAGGCGGCCCGCTGAGGGGGAGGCAGAGCACAGCTTGCGGCCGGCCGCGCGCTTGTGCCTGCGCGCGGCGCGGGGCGGGCGCTTTCAGTCGCCGAAGAAGGCGCGATGGTAGGCGGCGTTGCCGTCGATATTGCTGCTGCCGCCGTAAGCGGCCTTGCCGGAGGGCATGTCCGCGCGCGGCTGGCTGCGGCCGCCCTCGCCGAAAAACGCCATGCTGTAGGCGTCGTGGCCGGACCATTGGTTGCCCGCGCTGCCGTAGGCGGCCTTGCCGGGCATGGCGTCGGAACTGTCGACGATCGCGTCGCGGCCGTAGAACGCGCGGGTGTAATCGTCATGGCCGGGATCGGCGGCGAACGCCGCGCCCGTGGCGGACACGAAACCCAGGGCGATCAGGCCGGCTACTGCACTGCGGAAGACTTGCTTGCTGTTCATGGCATTGCTCCTTTATCTAGGTGGTTTGAACTGGCGGCAGGCTTATCGCCTATCCGTTGCCCATTCTGGACACCGACTTTCACGCGCTTTTCCCGGCTTTCTCACGAATTCGTCACAAAGCCCGCCTGCACCGCGGAAGGCCGCGGCCAGCCTACGTAGTGCCCGCAAGGCGCTTAGGTGTAAGCGCGAATTTCACTGCCGCGGCACGCCTCCTATAGTGCGGACATGGCCGGGGCGCGGCACGTTGCGCGCCGTCCCGCGCAGAGGAGCACCGACATGAACAAACAGGTACTGGTGATAGAAGATAACGAAGACATCGCGCGGCTTATCCGCCTGCAGCTGTCCGACCTCAACTGCACGGTCAAGCTGGTGTTCGACGGCCGGCAGGGCGCCGACGAAATCGCCGCGAAAACTTACGACCTCGTGATACTGGACGTGATGCTGCCC
>JAEUNN010001224.1 GCA_016791085.1 Rhodocyclaceae bacterium
TGCTCGACAACATTACGCGCGAATTCGAAACCGAGGCGCGGCGCGACCGCCACATGCAGGCGCTGACCGAAGGGTCGCGCGCCTCGCTGGGCAATCTGCGCGCCGCGGTCGAAATGCTTTCCGACTACCCGGACATGGACGCGCGCGAGCGCGAACGCTTCGTGTCCGTCATGCGCGACGAAGTCGGCGCCATGAGCAAGCGCCTGGACCAGAGCACCACGGAATTTACCGATGCCGTCAAAATCCGCTGGCCGCTGGAAGACATGCTGGCCATGGACCTCGTGCAGGCCGCACAGCGTCGCGTCGAAGCGCGCCTCGATCTGCCGACCAAAACCGAAGAAATCGAGGACAACCTGTGGCTGCGCGTGGATAGCTTTTCCATCCTGCAGGCCGTCACCTTTCTGTGTTCGCGCCTCAAGGAAGACCTGGAAGCGCGCGAAGTGCGCTTCCGCATGCAGGCGCAGCAGCGCCGCGTGGCGTTCGACCTGATCTGGTCGGGCGTTCCGGTCAGCAGCGAAACCCTGATCGGCTGGGAGCTCGATCCCATGAACGTGGGGGCCGAAGCCAGCCCGCTCACGCTGCGCGACGTGGTGGATCGCCACGACGGCGAGTTCTGGGCGCAGCGCGAAACCACCCGGCACCGCCAGTATTTCCGGCTGTTGCTGCCGATGGCGCAGCCGCAGCAGGCGGTGGATCAGGAAGCCATGCTGCGTGGCGCGGACAGCCGGCCGGAATATTACGACTTCGACCTGTTCAAATCGCGCGATGCGCATTCGGAACTGGACGACATGCCGCTCGCCGACCTGACCTATACGATATTCGATACCGAAACCACCGGCTTGCGGCCGTCCGAAGGCGACGAAATCATACAGATAGGCGCGGTGCGCATCGTGAATGGCCGCGTGCTGCGCCAGGAAAGTTTCGAGCAGCTGGTCGATCCGCGGCGCGGGCTCACGCATGAATCGATACAGATCCACGGCATCACGCCGGACATGCTGAAGGACCAGCCCACCATAGACCGCGTGCTGCCGGAATTTCACACGTTCTGCGAAGACACCGTGATCGTCGCGCACAACGCGGCGTTCGACATGCGCTTCCTGCAGATGAAAGAAGCGTCCACCGGCGTGCGCTTCGACCATCCGGTGCTGGATACGCTATTGCTGTCGGCGGTCATCCATCCGAATCAGGAAGAACACAAGCTCGAAGCCATCGCCGAGCGCATGGGCGTAAATATCGTGGGCCGCCATAACGCCATGGGGGATGCGATCGTGACCGCCGAGGTGTTCCAGCGCATGATTCCCCTGCTGGCCGCGGCCGGCATCCACACCTTGGGCGAGGCGCGCGCGGCGAGCGAAAAAAC
>JAEUNN010000707.1 GCA_016791085.1 Rhodocyclaceae bacterium
CCCCTTTTCCGCTTAGAACACATTTACCCACCATTTACCCATAGCCTGTTAGAGATTGGCCACATATTGTTTGAGCCGATCGTGCTTCAGGCGATTAACCCTTTCTCCGATAATGACTGAAACGCGCTCGGGAGATAGCGAGGCCCACTCCTCTGTTCCAGCTAGGAGCTGATGCATCACCTCCGGCTTCATGTGTTGCCCGAGTTGCAAGCCGACGGTAGTTGGCAACAGATCTCTCAGCGATTGTCTGACATGAGCAGCCTTTGGGGAGAGGGCAATGAAGTTAAGCATAAATTCCGGCCGCATAATGTAAGGCACCCCTCCTTCCCTAATTACGAGGGGGGCCGTGAAATTTAGTATCTGGGTTTCCTTTGTTAGCCACCACGTTCTATATCCGAACCCATCGTAGATGGCCGACTCCTTGTGAGACTTCCTCTGACGGTACACAACATGCGCCATCAACGCATCGTTGAACGACAGTTCTTGGTTTTTCGCTACTCGAGCCTCTATTAGCTTGCCAGCCAGAGCCTCCACATCCTTCTGAGCGATTCCGCCTGATACCTCATCTTTGGACAAATAGTCCATCCTGAATCGCTGGACTAGGAAGCCCATCAGTTCCATGCGCCCTTTCTCTGCTTTCGACCGTAATGCAACGGGCTCGACAAACTGATTAATGAATTTGTCCCACCCGATTCTCTTCCCATCAAATTTGCAGTAATAGTAGGCTCGAATGAGTATTCGGTTACACTCTGAAACTGCGTTAGGCGACAGATATGCCTCGTTTGGAAGGTAGTGATTCCGATATTCAAGATCGACTGCATGGAGGTGCGTGAATATCTCATCCAGAACCGGCTCCGTTAACACCAGTTTTGCGCCGATTTCGTTACAGACCTTAAGCAAGTTCTCTACTTGTCTGCGTTCGTCAGGCAACTGCTGTTCCGAGAGCGCTTTGACCAGCATATCCGTCCCAACGAGCAGCCTAAAGTTTGCGCCCATTTTGTTGAAATATTCGATCATCCTTGGCGCCTTCTGGATTGTCATAAACAGCAGAGACGTTCTACTTAGATATCCAAGATATTGTCGTTCTATTGGATAAGGTGTGTAAAAAACCGCCCTTAGCACACTCATGCAATCCACAATCATTGCAGGGGAAATCCGCACCTTGTTTGGCGATTTTGCTAGTACGTTAGCCACCTGACGTTCGACAATCTGATCAGAAATCTGAACGGATTCAACCTTGTTTTCCAAATACGCTGACAGAATCAGGCCTTGCTCTACAAAGTAGTCATGCACTGAGTCGAAGATGAGTTCCGTCGACAGCTTCTCCGAGTCTTCGGACAGCGGAGTCCTCGAAATTGACCTCAGTCGTTGCCGAATTGAATCACTGAATTCGTCCTGCAACCTTGATTCGTCCAGTGCCCGTTCTGCCAACTGCTTGCGCATCTCAAACGGAAGACAGAACACATCCTCCCTCTTATGGTGTCTGACTCGCTCGATCTCGCCCATATTTTTCCTCGACAACTCGACTAGCCTAGCGTTTAGCCGAGGAACCAGTATGGATGAGGCCGTTGGAAACACAGCACTAATTGCATCTGCTATTGCCGCGCGGTTTAGAAACTTTTCTGTACCAGGGTCGGTGTCCCGAAGAGCCCAGTAAATGAGCGAATCGAGGACCTTGTCCTGAAGGTGATCTTGTGAAAATCGTTCTTTTATTTCGTAGTCAAGAAAGGCGAAAACAGTGGGATCTTTTACGAACTCGTTGACCGCCCCATGAAGCTTTTCTGCGCTGTGCTTTAGGATAGAAATGTCGGGTGCAAAATAGTCTAGGAAGACCTTGTTAGCTTTAATGTCAGAGTTGATGGTCTGTTTGATCCTCTCTCTATCTTTTACTGTTAGTAGGACGCCGTATTCATCGAAGGTCTCCGCAATCAGGACATCCTGCTTCGCGAGAAATACCGACGTTGAATAGACCAACTGCTTGGGGGTTCTGCCAGCCTTGATGAGTGCATCTATCGTTTGCTTGATTTTTGTTGGCACCCTTCCGGCTTCTGTCACACTGAATTGAAAAAAGACGCCGGCTTTCCGCCCTTCAGTAACGCGGGTTTCCATGAACCCATCTGCACCACCGTCGTGCATTCCTCCCAACGGGACAAAGCTGTCGCCAATTTCCGCCGCGTAAAGCAGTTTCGCCAGAGTTTCGAATCGTGTCCCCGAAAGGTTTGATATTAAATAGTCAAACAACTTTTCATTGACCGGCTGGAGATCCATTTACGTCCTTTCAAGGCGACCCTCGTACGCATTTCGACAAACGTGACCGACCGCACCGACGAAGGTGACCGCTGGGGAAGCGCGGTTGCGTGCAGTGCAAATTCTACCCTGACCGGTCACGATGGGTCGGCGCAGCAGGTAACCGGGAGCAGGTAACCGGGGACAGACCCCGGTTTTCCAACTCCCTCTCCCAATTCCCCTCCCCGATTTCCTCCCGCCGACGCGGAGTTTCCTGCGTTTCCGGCATGTTGGTACCCAGGGCGGCAAGCCGTCTTGCGGCCCGGACCGGCACGAAAACCTTCATGCCTTCGCGGAACAGATCGGCCTTGTCCATCGCCGGGTCAGCCACTTCCAGCGCCCTCCCGTAAAGGGCGTCATCGATCGTCACGGTCGTCCCGATGGGTATCCCCACGCATCGGAACAGATGGCCGATTACTTCGATCATGATGCGTGGGCAAGCGAAAACGTCGTGGCGGGCGCGTCAGAACGCCGACTTCACCACCCCGCCGTCGGCCCGCAAAGCCGCGCCGTTGGTGGCCGAAGAAGCTTCGGAGCAAATGTAGACCACCATGTTGGCAACCTCTTCCGGCGTCGTGAAGCGTTTCAGCAAGGAGGTCGGCCGCGCCGTTTCGAAGAAGGTTTTTTCGAATTCGGCGAAGGGCTTGCCGCCGCTCAGCTTGTTCACGAATTCGTCCACCCCTTCAGAGTGGGTCGGGCCCGGCAACACCGCATTGACAGTTACGCCGGTGCCGGCGCAGCTTTCGGCCAGGCCGCGGGACAAGCCGAGCTGGGCGGTTTTGGTCACGCCGTAATGGATCATTTCGACGGGAATCTGGACCCCGCTTTCGCTGCTGATGAACACGATGCGGCCCCAGTTCTTGTCCTTCATTTTCGGCAGGTAGGCGCGCGAAAGCCGGACGCCCGACAGCACATTGATTTCGAAGAAGCGCTGCCACTCGTCGTCGGGAATTTCCTCGAAGGGCTTGGGATCGAAAATGCCCAGGTTGTTTACGAGGATATCCACGGCCGGATGGCGCTCGACCAGCGCCGCCACGGCTTGCGGGTCGGCCAGGTCGCCGACGTAGCCTTCCACGCGGCCATCGGGCAACTGCCCGCGAAGTTTGGCCAGCGCCGCATCGACCGACGCTTGCGTGCGTCCGCTCAGGATGACGCGCGCGCCCTCCCGCGCAAGGCCGGCAGCAATCGCGTAACCGATGCCTTTGGTCGAGCCGCTAACCAGCGCGAGCTTGTCCGCAAGATTGAAGTTCATTTTGTCTATCTCCGTGGGGTTGTGGGTTGTACGCGAGCTTTGGTCGAACTGCCGGTCGAAAAGTTCGAACGCTTGGCGCGCTGAAACACCCGGATCGGACGCGGCCAGGCCGCATAAGCGCCCAATTGTTTGCCCTCCCCGTTCGCCCCGAGCTTGTCGAAGGGCGTTCGCATGCCGCCCCGGCCCGAATCGCCCTGGTCGGGAAGCGTGGTCGGAACGGGTGCGGACCTGGTAAAACGGCCCGTCCGGCGCAGGAATCGGCAGTTGGCACACCAACCCGCGGGCTGTCCCCATACGCAATTCCACGGCTGAACGGCCGGGGACTGGCCGGCGGCCACCCTCGCCGCTCACCCGCTCGCCCTACCGCCCTATCACCCATTCGGTTTTCCGAACGCGCATTTCGCGGCTGCTTACGGAAACCCGAACGCGCCTTCCGCACAGCCCAAAAAACCAGCAATAGAACAAGCACTTGCGTGCGCGCGGCGGTGGCACGCCAAATGCTAATAGAAATGCGTCCGCGCACCGCGGCATCGGCCTGGCGCCGCAACCCGAATCCTGGAGGAAACATCATGAACAGCACGCACCGAATCGAACACGACCTGCTCGGCGACAAGAACGTACCCGTGGCGGCCTATTACGGCGTCCATACGCTGCGCGCCCGCGAAAATTTCGACATTACCGGCATCGCGATTTCGACCTATCCGGATTTGATCCGCGCGCTGGCGCAGATCAAGAAGGCCGCCGCGCAGGCCAACCGCCGCGTCGGACTGCTGGACGAGCGGCGCGCGCAGGCGATCGCCGCGGCTTGCGACGAAATCGCGGCCGGGGCGCTGCACGACCAGTTCATCGTCGATGTGATCCAGGGCGGCGCGGGCACTTCGACCAACATGAATGCGAACGAGGTGATCGCCAACCGTGCGCTCGAACTGCTGGGCCACGCGCGCGGGGAATACCAGCACCTGCACCCGAACGAGCACGTGAATCTGAGCCAATCCACCAATGACGTGTATCCCACCGCGCTGAAGCTGGCGACTTACACGGGCATTTACCGCCTCGTCGACGCGCTGGGTTATTTGCGCCGCGCCTTCGAGCGCAAGGCCACGGAATTCTCGGACGTGCTCAAGATGGGCCGCAC
Organism: Rhodocyclaceae bacterium; assembly: GCA_016791085.1. Taxonomy (GTDB): domain Bacteria; phylum Pseudomonadota; class Gammaproteobacteria; order Burkholderiales; family Rhodocyclaceae; genus JAEUNM01. The sequence goes on from JAEUNN010000707.1 coordinate 4,674, forward strand.
TCAGTTGCAGGATGCGGTGCCCATGACGCTGGGTCAGGAGTTTTCGACCTACGCGGTCATGCTGGGCGAGGACGAAGAACGCCTGCGCGAAGCCGCGCTGCTGATACGCGAAATCAATCTCGGGGCGACCGCCATCGGTACCGGCATCAACGCGCATCCCGACTATGCCGCGCTGGTACGCAACGAACTCGCCGCGATCAGCGGCATCCCGGTCGTGACCGCGCCCAATCTGATCGAAGCCACGCAGGATTGCGGTTCTTTCGTGCAACTGTCCGGCGTGCTGAAACGCGTGGCCGTGAAGCTTTCCAAGGTGTGCAACGACTTGCGCCTGCTGTCTTCGGGCCCGCGCGCGGGATTCGGCGAAATCAACCTGCCGCCCATGCAGGCCGGCTCGTCCATCATGCCGGGCAAGGTTAATCCGGTAATTCCGGAAGTCGTGAATCAGATCGCTTATGAAGTAATCGGCAACGACCAGACCGTCACGTTTGCGGCCGAAGCCGGGCAATTGCAACTAAACGCGTTCGAACCCATCATCGCACACAGCCTGTTCAAGAGCGTGCTGCACCTTGCGCGCGGCGCGCGCACGCTGGCCGACCGCTGTGTCGACGGCATCACGGCCAACCGCGAGCACCTGCTCCAAAGCGTGCGCAATTCGATAGGCATAGTCACCGCGCTGAATCCCTACATCGGCTATGCGCATGCCACCGACGTGGCCGCCGAGGCGCACCGCACGGGCCGCGGCATCGCGGAAATCGTGATCGCGCGCGGACTGATGACCGAACAGTCGCTGGCCGAAGTGCTGCGCCCGGAAGTGCTGACCGCGCCGCGCGCGCTGCCCGCCGCGCCGTCCGCCAGCGCGGCCTGATGGTCTGCCCGACTCCAACCCAACGCATCAAGGAGCTTCCGATGAAAATGAACACCCTCACCACGCGCATCATCATTGCGCTCGTGCTCGGCGTGATTACCGGCTATGCCTGCAATCTGTACGCGCCGGACGCGGCCGCGGCCAAAGAACTCGCCGGTTATTTCGGCATGGTCACGGACATATTCCTGCGCCTGATCAAAATGATCATCGCGCCGCTGGTGTTCGCGACGCTGGTCGCGGGCCTGGCCGGCATGGGCGACAGCCGCTCGGTAGGACGCATAGGATCGCGCGCGCTGGGCTGGTTCGTAGGCGCATCGCTGGTGTCCTTGCTGCTGGGCCTGGTGTTCGCCAACCTGCTGCGTCCGGGCGAAGGTTTGAACGTGCCGCTGCCGGAAGCCGGCGCCGCGGTGGGCCTCAAGACCGGCGCGCTGAATCTGAAGGATTTCATCACGCACGTGTTCCCCAAGAGCGTGTTCGAGGCGATGGCCGGCAATGAAATCCTGCAGATACTGGTGTTCGCGGTGTTTTTCGGACTGGCGCTGGGGCACCTCAACAACCAAACGGCGCGCGGCCTGGTGAGCACCTTCGACGACGTGATGCATGTGATGCTGAAAGTAACGGACTACGTGATGCGCTTCGCTCCGGTGGGCGTATTCGCGGCCGTGGCTTCCGCCATCACGCTGCAGGGACTGGGCGTACTCGTGGTGTTCGGCAAGTATATGGGCGCGTTCTACCTGGCGCTCGCGACATTGTGGGCGGTGCTCATATTCGCCGGCTATTGCGTACTCGGCAAGCAGGTGTTCCAGCTCGTGAAGCTGGTGCGCGGTCCCATGCTGCTGGGCTTTTCCACGGCCAGCAGCGAATCCGCCTACCCCAAGCTCATGGAGCAGCTCGAGAAGTTCGGCATCAAGGACCGCGTGACCGGCTTCGTGCTGCCGCTGGGTTATTCGTTCAACCTCGATGGCTCGATGATCTACACGGCATTCGCGGCGCTGTTCGTGGCGCAGGCTTACGGCGTGCCGATGTCTCTGGCGGATCAGCTGACGATGCTGCTGGTGCTCATGGTGTCGAGCAAGGGCGTAGCCGGCGTGCCGCGCTCCTCGCTGGTGGTGGTTGCAGCCGTGCTGCCCATGTTCAACCTGCCTGAAGCCGGCATCCTGCTGCTGATGGGCATAGACCACTTC
>JAEUNN010000715.1 GCA_016791085.1 Rhodocyclaceae bacterium
CCAGTTCCACCAGATATTGATGGCGAACAGGGCGGCCGACAGGGTTGCCGCGAGCGCCAGGCCGGCCAGGCGCCGCAGCGTGGGGCGCAGCAATACCGCGGCCGCAAACGCCAGCGCGAGCATGCCGGCAAAATACTTGGATAGCAGCGCGCCGCCCAGCAGGATGCCGGCCGCGGCGTACCAGCGCAGGTCGTCGTCGGCCAGCGCACGCGCGTAGGCCAGCGTGGCTGCGACGCAAAAATAGATGAGCGGGGTGTCGGTCGTGATGAACACGTTCCACACCGTCGCCGGCGCCAGCATCGTGAACAGGGCCGCGGCCCAGGCCGCCACCGCGTCGCGCTTGTGGAGCGCCAGCGCCACCATGAGACCCAGCAGCACCGGCTGCAGCACCAGCGGCAGGCGCAGCCACCAGCGTGCGTCGGACAGTTTGAGCAGGGCGGCGAGCCACCAGCCTATCATGGGCGGGTGGTCGTAAAAGCCCCAATCCGGGGCTTTGCCCCACCAGATGAAGTAGGCTTCGTCGCCCGTGATGGGGGTGACGGCCGCCATCCACAGCCGGAAGGCGGTCAGCAGCAGCGCACACCAGCCGAACAGCCGCGCCAGGCGCGCGGCGTCGGGGGCGGACGCGGCGCTCATCGGCGGCGTGCGCGGCACACGGCGCTGCCGGCCGAGCGCGCGGCCGCCGTGGCCGCGTCGGCTTGCATGCGCTTCAGTCCTTGCCGGCCAGCACGGTGCGGCGGCGGCGTACGCCGGCAGCCAGCATGTCCAGCGCCGCGACCGTGTCTTCCCAGCCTATGCAGGCGTCGGTAATGCTCTTGCCGTACTCCAGGCTTTGGCCCGGGGTCAGATCCTGGCGGCCTTCCTTGATGTGCGATTCGACCATGACGCCTATGATGCGGTCCTCGCCGGACTCCAGCTGCTGCGTCACGTCCTTGGCGCCTTCGAGTTGCAGCTTGTACTGTTTGCGGCTGTTGGCATGCGAAAAATCGATCATGACGCGCGCCGACACACCCGCCGCGGCCAGTTCGCGGCACACCGCGTCCACGCTGGCGGCATCGTAATTGGGCTGTTTGCCGCCGCGCAGGATGACATGGCAATCTTCGTTGCCCAGGGTATTCACGATGGCCGAATGGCCGGCCTTGGTGACCGACAGGAAATGGTGCGGGCTGGCCGCCGCCTTGATGGCGTCGATGGCGATGCGCACATTGCCGTCGGTGCCGTTCTTGAAGCCGACCGGGCAGGACAGGCCGGACGCCAGCTCGCGGTGCACCTGCGATTCCGTGGTGCGCGCACCGATTGCGCCCCAGCTGATGAGGTCGGCGTAATACTGCGGCGTGATCATGTCGAGAAATTCGGTACCGGCCGGCAAGCCCAGTTCGTTGATTTCCGACAGCAGCCGGCGCGCGAGGCGCAGGCCGTCATTGATCTTGTAACTGTTGTCGAGGTGGGGGTCGTTGATGAGACCCTTCCAGCCCACCGTGGTGCGCGGCTTTTCGAAGTACACGCGCATCACCACCACCAGGTCGGCCGCCAGGCGTTCGCGCTCGGCCTTCAAGCGGCGCGCGTAATCCAGCGCGGATTCCACATCGTGGATGGAGCACGGACCCACCACCACCAGCAGCCGGTCGTCGGCACCGTGCAGGATGCGGTGTATGTCCTGGCGCGCGCGAAACGTATTGGCGGCCGTCGCGTCCGAGGGCGGAAGTTCGCGCAGCACATGCGCCGGCGGCAGCAATTCCTTGATTTCCTTGATGCGCACGTCGTCGATGACTGGTTTGATCGGGGCGTTCATGCTCGGTCTCCGCGCGGTAGCCGCTTTTATGGGCGAAAAACGCGGGATTTTAACCCAGGCTTGCCAGTACGCGTGGCGGCGCAGAAAATGCAGGCATGGACGATACGCAGAAACCTGCATCGCCGCGCGGCCGCGGCGCGGCCAACAATCCGGACAACCGATACGCGGCCTGGACGCGGGCAGCCTGCGACGACGGCTGGGCAAGCGCGGGCGAGGACGAATTCGAGGTGGCGCTTGCGACGCAACTGATTATCGATCGCGCCAAAAGCGTGATCGTGTACAACGACTCGCCGGATGTGCCGTTCACCCATTCGATCAACCCGTATCGCGGCTGCGAGCACGGCTGTTCCTACTGTTTCGCGCGTCCCAGCCATGCCTACCTGGGACTTTCGCCGGGGCTGGATTTCGAAACCCGCATCGCCTACAAGCCGGATGCGCCGGAATGCCTGCGCGCCGAACTGGCGGCGCCCGGTTATCGCTGTGCGCCGATTGCATTGGGCATCAACACCGACGGCTGGCAGCCGGTCGAGCGCAAGCTCGGGCTTACGCGGCGTCTGCTCGAAGTGCTGCACGAATGCGCCCACCCGGTATCCATCGTGACCAAGTCGGCGCTCATCACGCGCGATATCGATCTGCTTGCCGACATGGGGCGGCGCAATCTGGCGCAGGTCATGTTTTCCGTCACCACGCTGGATGGCGATCTGGCGCGCCGCATGGAACCGCGCGCCGCGCAGCCGCGGCGCCGGCTCGAGGCGATGCGCGAACTGGCCGCGGCCGGCGTGCCGGTGGGAGTATTGTTTGCGCCGCTCATCCCCGCGCTCAACGAGCACGAAATGGAAGGCGTGCTGGAGGCCGCGCGCGCTGCCGGAGCCCGTAGCGCCGGCTATGTGCTGTTGCGCCTGCCACGCGAAGTCGGGCCGCTGTTCAAGGACTGGCTGCAGCGCATGGAGCCGGGCCGGGCGGAACACGTGATGTCGCGCATGCGGCAAATGCACGGTGGCAAGGAATACGACTCGGCGTTCGGCCAGCGCATGCGCGGCAGCGGGCCGTTCGCCGATCTGCTGGCGCAGCGTTTCCGCCTTGCCGCGGCACGGCTGGGGCTGGACAAGCGTGTCGCCG
>JAEUNN010000719.1 GCA_016791085.1 Rhodocyclaceae bacterium
GACGTCAGTTTGCCCATGGTGACGCCGTCGCTGCTGTACAGCGGGGTATTGGTGTTTTTCCTGGGCTTCGAAATATTCGGGCTGCCGCTGGTACTGGGCGATCCGGAAGGCCACCTGGTGCTGGCCACCTATCTGTACAAACTGACCAACAAGCTGGGTACGCCGTCCTACCACCTGATGGCCGCGGTCGCCGTGTGCATCATCGCGATCACCATTCCGCTCGTCATGTTGCAGCGCAAGCTGCTGAAAAGCGCCAGCCGCTTCGTCACGGTGAAGGGCAAGGCCGGCCGCCAGCGCCCGCTGCCGCTGGGCACCTGGCGCTGGGTCGCGGTAGCCATCCTGGCCGTGTGGCTCATCGCCACGGTGTTCGTGCCGCTGTCCGGCGTTGCGCTGCGCGCATTCGTGACGCAATGGGGCGAGGGCGTAAGTCTTATCGACGCCCTCACGCTGGAGCATTTCGTGGCGGTGTTCGAACAGCCCACGCTGGTACGCGCCATCATCAATACCGTGCTGATCGGGGTGATAGGCGGTGCGCTGGCGGTGGCCTGCTATACCGCCATCGCGCTCGCCACGCACCGGCGCCCGGACGGCTGGTCGCGCTTCATCGACTATCTGGTGCTGGTGCCGCGCGCGGTGCCCGGGCTGCTGGCCGGCCTGGCCTTCCTGTGGGTGTTCCTGTTTTTCCCGCCCCTCAAGGAATTGCGCACCACGATATTCAGCGTGTGGCTGGCTTATACCGTGGTGTGGCTGGCTTACGGCATGCGCCTGGTGTCGAGTTCCTTGCTGCAGGTGGGCGGCGAACTCGAAGAAGCCGCGCGCTCGGTGGGCGCCACGCGCGGCCGCGTGACGCGCGACGTGACGCTGCCGCTCATACGCTATGGCCTGCTGGCGAGCTGGCTCCTGGTGTTCATGATTTTCGAACGCGAGTATTCGACCGGCATCTATCTGCTCGCGCCCGGCACGGAAGTGATCGGTGCCGTACTCGTATCCCTCTGGGCAACCGGTGGCGCCGACATGGTGGCCGCCCTTTCAGTAATCAATGTGGCGCTGGTGGCCGTGGGCCTGGGTGTTGCGCTGCGCTTCGGAGTAAAACTTCATGATTAAGCTGTCCGTATCCGACCTCCATCTTGCCTACGGCGACAACGCCATTCTGAAGGGCGTGTCCATGCAGTTGAAACAGGGCGAAGTGGTTTCGCTGCTGGGGCCTTCGGGCAGCGGCAAAACCACGCTGTTGCGCGCCGTGGCCGGCCTGGAAGGGCCGCACCAGGGCAGCATCGATATCGCCGGTGAAACCGTGTTCGACGGCGCCAAGCGCCTGGAATTGCCGGCCGAGCGGCGCAATCTGGGCCTGGTATTCCAGTCCTACGCGCTGTGGCCGCACAAAACCGTGTTCGACAACGTGGCTTACGGCCTCAAACTGCGCAAGGTGAGCAGCGACGAAACCCGCACCAAGGTGGAATCGGCCTTGAAAAATCTAGGCCTGGGCCACCTCGGCGCGCGCTATCCGCACCAGTTGTCGGGCGGGCAGCAGCAGCGTGTGGCGATCGCGCGCGCGCTGGTCTATAACCCGCCGGTCATATTGATGGACGAGCCGCTGTCCAACCTCGACGCCAAGCTGCGCGAAGAAGCGCGCGCCTGGCTGCGCGAGCTCATCCTCGAATTGCAGTTGTCGGCGCTGGTGGTCACGCACGATCAGGCCGAAGCCATGGCCATGTCCGACCGCATCCTGCTGCTCAATAACGGCAAGATCGAACAGCAGGGCACGCCCACCGACATGTACGCGCGCCCGGACACGCTGTTCGTGGCGGAATTCATGGGCAGCAACAACCTCATCAAGGGCAAGGTGAGCGAAATCCGCAACGGGTCCGCGCGCCTGGACGGCCCGGGCTGGAGCTTGTGGGGCGAAAACCGCGGCAAGGCACAGTCCGGCATGGACGCCACCGGCGTGGTGCGGCTGGAGCGCGTGCGCATCGCCGGCGGTCCCGGCGAGAACCGCGTGTCGGCAAAACTGGTCACGTCCATGTTCCTGGGCGACCGCTGGGAGTACCTGTTCCACCTGGGCGATTCGAGCTTGCGCGCACACGGTCAGGAAGCCGTCGCGCCGGGCGAATGTTTCATCGAATTGCCACAGCGCGACCTGTGGGTATTTTGAGCCGCGGGCAAGGCGCCGGCAGCGCGGCCGGCACCAGCCCGCACCCGCGCCACGGCCGGCGCGCGCACGACACGGAGTATTGACCTATGTCCTGGGACCCTGCCCTGTACCTGACTTTTGGCGACCTGCGCCTGCGCCCGGCGCTGGATTTGCTGGCCCGCGTGGATCTTGCCGCGCCCCGTAGCGTGGTCGATGTCGGCTGCGGCGCCGGCAATGTGACCGCCGTGCTCAGCAAGCGCTGGCCGCAGGCGGCGATTACCGGCGTAGACAATTCCGCCGAAATGCTGGCCACCGCGGCCACCCGCCTGCCGCAGGCCAACTGGCAACTGGCCGATCTGGCCGACTGGCAGCCGGACACGCCGCCCGACCTGATTTACTCGAATGCCGCGCTGCACTGGCTGGACGGCCATCAGACGCTGTTTCCGCGGCTCGCGCGCATGCTGCGCCCGGGCGGCGTGCTGGCCGTACAGATGCCGAACAATTTCGGCTCGCCGTCGCACCAGTGCGCCTATCGCGCCGCGCGCGAAGGGCCCTGGGCGGCCACGCTGCAGCCTTTGCTGCGCGAACGCCCGGTTCTGCCGCCGGCCGGTTATTACGAGTTGCTGGCGCCGCTGGTGCAGTCCCTGGACATCTGGGAAACCGAGTACATGCAGATACTCGAAGGCGACAATCCGGTCGCCGACTGGAACAAGGGCGCCCTGCTGGTGCCGCTGCTGGGCGCGCTGGATGAGGCGCACAAGCGCGCGTTCGAGGCGCGCTACCGCGAACTGGTGGCAACCGCCTATCCGCGCCGGCCGGATGGAAAAACGCTGTTCCCGTTCCGGCGCCTGTTCATGGTGGCGCGCGTATCCGGGGGCTGAGCGCGGCCGGCTGGCCAGCG
>JAEUNN010000852.1 GCA_016791085.1 Rhodocyclaceae bacterium
AGGTCAGAAATCAAGTTCGAGCACCACCCGCACACGGCCGTCGACCTTGCTGCGCGCGACATAGGTAATCGCCCCTGGCGTTGCCGCCACCTTGGCCAGGGCATTGGCTTCGCCCTCCTGCTCGGGTGGCTGGGTGCGCCCCGAAAACCTGAGTTGCGCCCAATAGGCGCCCATTTCAGCCAGGCTGCGGCCCACCAGTTTGCGGTAAAACTCCTCCTTGGCGGTCTGGTTGTCTATGGGCTGCGCACGCCGGCCGTCAGGCAGCTGGCGGAAGCGTCCAAGAAAAATATTGGCGACTTCGTCACGGCTCAGACGATCGACACCGCCGCCCGCCGCCATGACCACCACCAAATCCTCGGCGTGCGCGAGCGCGCAAGAGCCAAACAGTATCAGGCACAACAGCAGGTAGTTCAGACGCACGAAACCCTCAGAACGCAAAATCCAGTGCCACGCTCAGCATGGTGAAGGGCCGCGCAGTGGCCGTCCGATCGGACAGATCGCGCACCAGACGGGTCCTGCCGGCACGCACGCTGTCGAGCTGAAGCTTGACATCCAGGCCGGGAGAAATGTCGTAGCGCACGCCCACGGTGAGCGTGCTTTGGTCCACCTGCACGGGCTCGATGGTCAAAGCCGTAATGAATCTTGCCAGGTTGCGCCCGGCCACCGACCCGGACGGATCGGCCGCAACGTCGCGCCGATTGCTTTTCGCGCGCGCGTAGCCCGCGTAAGGCGTAAATTCCCTCATGCGGTAGCCGGCAATGATGTAGGCGCCATACAGGATGGGCAAAATCGGATTGTCCTCGCGCACCCCCATGCGGGTGATCGCGGTCTGCAGCTGAATTGGCCCATGGTTGTAGGTTCCGGCCAGCGAGGCATAGCGATAGGTTTCGCCATTCAACTGCAACTGGTCGGCCAGGGCTGACGCATAGGAGGTTCCCATGCCACGAAGAAACGCGAATACCGGCTCGAGGGCGCCATTGTCGCGCAGCCGCGCACTTCCGATCCAGGCGCGCACGATGAAGTCGTCGATGGCATATTCCCCAACCAGCGCGGCGAATTTTGCCTTCGCTTGCGCGCGCACGCCACCGTTGTAAAACTTGCCCTGGCTGGTGCCGGCATAAAATTTCAGGCTGGCGACCCCGGACCCGACGGGCCGGTGGAAGCTCACGTCGAAGCCGTCGAGATGGTC
>JAEUNN010000206.1 GCA_016791085.1 Rhodocyclaceae bacterium
CCGCGATGCGGGCGAGCAGGTCGGCGTACTGCAGCATGTCCTGGCGTATCGCTTCCACTTCGCTGCGGAATTTGCGGTGGTCGGCGTCGCCCAAGGGCAGGCCGGCTTCGAATTGTGCGTGCCAGCGCGTCAAGAACGGCCGCAGGACATCGTTTAGCACGGCAATGGCGAGGGGGGCGAAGCGGCTTGCGCTGGGCCCGTGCTTCTTGAGTATTTCGCGCGTGGTGCCGAACAGCGAATGCAGGCTGGACAAGGCGGCTTTATCGACGCCCTGGTCGTGCGGCAGCGGCTGAGTGCTGATACGGGTGGCCAGTTCCACGTACAACTCCCACGCGGCGTTGCGATCTACGTCCTGGGCAACGAATTCGGCTTCGAGGAAGCCGGCTTTCAACTGGAGCTTGTTCACGCCCCAGTTTCCCAACAAGTCTCTCCATTTCATGCTCGCGGCTCCGTCAAGTCAGGGATGTGCGCGAAAGTCTTCGCCAGTCGGCCATTGCCGGACTTTGTCGCATTGACGGCGTGATTATGCTTGAAATTGTCCTTGAAGCCGCAGGCTGCCGGCGCTGGCGTGGGTGCGGGCAAAAAGACAGCCGAACTGCGCCGCGGGCGGCGGCGTGTGCTTATTCGGTGCGACGCGAAGTACGGCTTGGTGATGCATTATCGGCGGCAGTCTGGGCGTGACGCCGGCGATCGAATGCCAAGCTCGATTCGCCGCAGCGCTTGGTCCGCGCTCGACGAACCGTAGGGCGGCAAAACGAAACGCCTTTCCGGGAACGGGATAGGTAAGTCGCTCGTCAATGGGCAAAATGGGAGCTCGTTTCATCAATTACATTACAAAATAGCCGATCATGATCATGATCATGATGCTTGTGCAACTTTTGACGGGCGTGATCGTGGCAAGGAAGACGTAGCGGGCGGTACTGGTGTTGACGCGTGAGCGGCGAGCGATGCTCACGGAACTTGCGGGATCGCGCCCGGCGCCGATACGCGAAGTGGAACGCGGCAAAATTCTGCTCGGCTACGCGGACGGGGGCGTGGATCAGGGAGTTGGCGCGTCGGGTGGGTGTCGGTCGCCCGATGATCTACAAGTGCATCGACAGGGCGTTGGCGGTGCGGGTGGGCGCCGGACTGAAGGATGCATACCACCGCTCGCATGAACCGGAAATCACCGACGCAGCAAAGGCCTGGGAGGTCAGCATCGCCTGCACCAAGCCGACAGATCATTGGCGGCGGAACTGTGGTCGATTTCGGTGCTGGCGCGGTTCGCCAGCGAGGGCGCTGAAGCGGCTGGGCATCCGCGCCTGGTGCAAGCGGGTAAAAGTACCGTGTGGCGAATTCTCGATGAGCATGACATCAAGCCGCACAACATCCGCTACTACCTGAAGCGGCGCGATCCTGACTTCGACCGCAAGATGCAGGATGTTCCGGCGCTCTATCGGGATGTTTCCATATACAGCGACGGCGCTGTTCATGACGGCCGACCGAATCCGATCTACTCGGTCAGTGTCGAAAAGAAGCCCGGCGTGCAGGTGCTGGTCTGACGGCGCCCGACTTGCCGCCGGTTCCGGGGAAAGCCGCGACCGCGGGGCGCGACTATGAGTATGTTCGGCACGGCTCCGTAGTGTCGAGTTCATCGCGCTGCTCAAGGAGATGGACTCCTACTACCCACCAGAGACGACCATCCGCGCGGTTCGCGACAACCATTCGGCCCATATCTCGAAGGCGACCATGGCATCCCTCGCCACGCGTCCGCGACGCTTTGAGTATGTTCATAGGCCCAAACATGGCGCGTGGCTGAATCGCATCGAGTGCCCCTTTTCAAAAATGACGCGTACTTTCTTGCGCCATATGCGCGTAGCCTCGCTTGACGAACCCAGGACGCGCATCTTCAAGGGCGTCGACGAGATGAACCACCTTCCCGTTGTGTTTCGTTGGAACAAGTTCGACATCGGGATCGCGTAATTTGTGTTTGCCTTGATGGAGCGAACGGCTAGGCACGCGGCGCGCGCAGGCTTTTTATCGTGTCCTCGTCCAGGCCCCAGTCGGCCAGTACCTGTTCGCCGAATTCGGTGGGCGTGGGCACGCGCGGCGGCGGGCAGGGCGTGGCGCTGAAGCGCGGTGCGGGAGCGGCCTGCACGACGCCGTCCAGATCCACGAAAACGCCGCGCGCGCGGTTATGCGGGTGCTGCGGCGCTTCGTCCATGTCCAGTACCGGGACCACGCAGGCGTCGCTGCCTTCGAATAGCGCGCACCAGGCCTCGCGCGTGCGCGTCATGAATACCGCGGCCAGGCGGGCGCGCTGCTGCGGCCAGTGGTCGCGGTCCCATTGGCCGCTGAATTGTTCCGGCGGCAGTTGCAGGCGCGCCAGCAGTTCGGCATGGAATTGCGACTCTATGGCACCCACGGCCAGCCACTTGCCGTCGGCGCAGCAATAGGTGTCGTAGAAATAGGCGCCGCCATCCACCCAGTTGGAGGCGCGTCGCAATTGGAAATCGCCCATGGCGCGCAGGCTCTGCACCATGCACATCATGAGCGCGCTGCCGTCGCACATGGCGGCATCGACCACCTGGCCGCGGCCGGTCGTGCGCGCCGTATGCAAGGCCGCCACCACGCCCAGCGCG
>JAEUNN010000888.1 GCA_016791085.1 Rhodocyclaceae bacterium
GGGCGAATTGCCCGAGGTGGTGATGGCCAGCAGGATGTCGCCGGGCTGGCCGAGCGCGCGCACCTGTTTGGCGAATATTTCCTCGAACGAATAGTCGTTGGCGACCGCGGTCAGGATGGAACTATCGACGGTGAGCGCCACGGCGGCAAGTTCCGGACGTTCGCGTTCGAACCGGCCCACCAGTTCGGCGGCAAAATGCTGCGCGTCGGCGGCCGAACCGCCGTTGCCGCAGGCCAGGATTTTGCCGTTGTTCATGAGCGTCTGTACCATCATTTCGACCGCCCGCGCCAGCGGCGCGGCCATCACCTCGACCGCGGCCAGCTTGGTTTGCGCGCTGTCCTGGAAATGCTGGGATATGCGAGATACGAGATTCATTGCGGCTTCCTCGCTAGAAGTGGCCGGGATTTTAGCATGTGCGCCCGGGCCTTCCGGCGCCGCCGGGGCGACTTGGGGGGGCTGTCCGGCGCGCTGCCGGCGAAGTGGTGTAGGCTTCGGGGCTGTCCGTTGTTTTGTCCCGGGCGCGCCGGCGCGGCGGACGCTCGCCGGTGCCCCGCAGGGGAGCAACCCAGCCATGAAAACCCTTCTCGCCTGTCCGCACTGTGACCTGCTGCAGTACGAAACGTCCTTGCCGCCGCAGGCCACGGCGCGCTGCGCGCGTTGCGCCGCGCCGCTCTACCGGCGCGTGAAAAGCGGTCATGAGCGCACGCTGGCCTATGTGGCGGCGGCGGCGGTGTGCTTCGTGCTTGCCAACGTGTTTCCGCTGGTGGCGCTCGAAGCGTCCGGACAGCGCAATTCCACCACACTGCTGGGGGCGATCGCCGATCTGCTCGGGCAGGACATGGAACTGGTGGCGGGTCTGGTGTTCGTGACCATATGGCTGGCCCCGCTCCTGCAACTGGCCGGACTCGCCTACGTATTGCTGGCGCGCCTGCAGGCGCGCCGCGCCGCCGCGGAAATTGTCGTGCTGCGCCTGCTGGCCGCCATACGCCCCTGGAGCATGGTCGAGGTGTTCGTGCTCGGCACGCTGGTCGCGCTGGCCAAGCTGGTGCATATGGCGCAGGTCGTGCCGGGGGTGGCCTTATGGTCGCTGGCCGGACTGATGGGCCTTCTGGCCGCCGCGCTGAATACTTTCGACGAGCACGCCTACTGGCGCACCGCGGCGGGTGCCGACGCGGGTGACGCGCCGGCCGGCGCGGTGCGCGCGGAATGAAGCCATGCGCGGCACGACGGCATGCAGGAGGCGCGGCGTGACCGGCGCCCCGCATGCTGTGACGGCGGCCCAACTGGGGCTGGCGTCCTGTCACGACTGCGGTCTGGTGCAGCGCCTGGGCGGCGCGGACCAGGGCCGCTGCCCGCGCTGCCATGCGCTGGTCACGCTGCGCAAGCCGAACAGCCTGACCCGCACCTGGGCCTTCCTGATCGCGGCGGTCCTGCTCTACCCGCTCGCCAACCTGTTGCCCATCATGCACTCCGGCACGCTGTTCAGCGCCCAGGACGACACCATCATGAGCGGCATCGCTTACCTTTGGGAAACTGGCTCGTGGCCGCTGGCATTAGTGGTATTCGTCGCGAGCGTGCTGGTGCCGCTGCTCAAAATCATTGCGCTGGCCTGGCTCGCGCTAAGTGTGGGGCGGCGCGCGAAACGGCGCCGGCACGAGCGCACGCGCCTGTACCGGCTGGTCGAACTGGTCGGGCGCTGGTCCATGCTGGACATATTCGTGGTGACGCTGCTGTCCGCCCTGGTGCAGTTAAGTTCTTTCGCCCAGGTGACGGTGGGGCCGGGCGCGCCGGCGTTTGCCGGCGTGGTGGTGCTGACCATGCTTGCCGCGCACAGTTTCGATCCACGCCTCATCTGGGACAACGCCGGACGCGATGACTGAAGAACTTCCGCACGACCTGCCCGAGGCGCGCCCGGCGCCGCATTCGCGCTGGCGGCCGTCCCTGGTGTGGATCATCCCCATCGTGGCGGCGCTGATCGGCACCTGGTTCGCAGTACAGGCCGTGCTGCAGCGCGGCACGGAAATTACCATCAGCTTTTCCAATGCCGAAGGGCTGGAATCCGGCAAGACGCGCATCAAGTACAAGAATGTCGATATCGGCGAGGTGACCAGCATCACGCTGGCGCCGGACCGCAGCCGCGTGCTGGTGGGTGCGCGCGTGCGCCGCGGCAACGAAAATTTCCTGGTGCAGGACACGCGCTTCTGGGTGGTGCGCCCGCGCGTCGCGGCGAGCGGCGTATCCGGCCTGTCGACCTTGCTGTCGGGCACCTACATTGGTGTCGATATCGGTCGCGGCACCGATGCGACGCGGGAATTCGCAGGACTCGAAACGCCGCCCGCCGTCACCGGCGACCGGCCCGGGCGCAGTTTCATACTGCACGGCCCCGACATGGGGTCGCTGGATATCGGTTCGCCGGTGTTTTTCCGCCGCATACAGGTCGGGCAGGTGACGGCCTACAATCTGCTCGAGGACGGCAGCGGCGTGGTGCTCAAAATATTCGTCGAGCGTCCGTACGAGCGCTATGTCACGAACGATTCGCGCTTCTGGCAGGCGAGCGGGCTGGATGTCAGCGTGGATTCGTCGGGCCTGCGCGTGGATACGGAATCGCTGGTCAGCCTGGTGCTCGGGGGCGTCGCCTTCGTCAACCCGCCAAGCGGCGACGCGCGAGCCGAAGCGCCGGAAAATACGTCTTTCACGCTGTACGACAATCCCAAAGCCGCGCTGCGCCGGCCGGACCGAATCTTTGAAGATTACGCGCTGCTGTTCGACGAATCCGTGCGTGGACTGAGCGTGGGCGCGCCGGTCGATTTCCGCGGCGTGGAGGTGGGCGAGGTCACGTCCATAGGACTGGATTACGACGCGCGCGGGCAAACTTTCAAAATGGCGGTGGGCATACGCGTGTATCCGGAGCGGCTGCGCGTACAGGTGAGCGCGCGTTCCGCGCGTGCCCGGCTGGATGCGCTGGTGGCCCGCGGGCTGCGCGCGCAACTGCGGTCGGGCAATTTGCTGACCGGCCAGCTGTATGTCGCGATGGACCTGTTTCCCAAGGAGGCGCCGGCGCGCATAGACTGGCAGGCCAGGCCGCCGCGCCTGCCCGCCACGCCGGGCAGTCTGAACGCCCTGCAGGAATCGGCCGGCGAAATCGCCAAAAAGCTGGCGAAATTGCCGCTGGACGAAATTGCCGCGGATTTGCGCCGTACCCTGGAGCAACTCGACGGCGCCACCAAAAATGCCGGCAAGCTCATGGACAGGCTGGATCGCGACCTGCTGCCGGCCGCGCAGGCCGCGCTGGACGAGGTGCGCGGGGCGCTGTCGGAAGCGCGCCGAGCATTGTCCGCCGAGGCGCCGCTGCAAAACGATGTGCGCGATGCCGCGCGGGAAATTTCGCGCGCCGCGCAGGCCTTGCGCCTGCTCGCCGAAACGCTGGAAATGCAACCCGAAGCGCTGTTGCGCGGCAGGCGCGGCGACGGTGCCACGCCCTGACCCTGCCGCGACGGAGTCCGTTCATGCCCTACGTTTTCAAGCCCCGGCGCGCGCTGCAGCGCGCGCGACTGGCCGCCTGCGCGGCAGTGCTCTGCACGGCCTGCACGACCGCTTCGCCGCCCGTCGAGTATTACCGGCTTGCCGATCCGGAGCTCACGCCGGGCCCGAAAAGCACGCTGTCCGCGGTGATCGGGCCGGTCAGCCTGCCGGAAGCCGTGGATCGCACCCAAATGGTGTTGTTCGTGGTACCGGACCGCGTTGCAATCAGCGACACGCGGCGCTGGGCTGCGCCGCTCAAGAGCGAAGTGCCGCGCGTGCTGGCGGGCGCCGTCGCACGCCTGTTGGGCGGTGCGCGTGTGGCGGTGTCCGGTCAGGCCGGCGCGGCGCTGGCCGATTACCGCGTCGCGGTGGATTTCCGGCGTTTCGACGGCATTGCCGGCCAGGGCGTGGTGCTGGAAGCGGGCTGGAATCTGCAAGCTCAGGACGGGCGCGTGCTCGACAGTGGCGGCGGCGAATACCGTACCGAAAACCCGCAGCTGGGTTATGCCGATCTGCCCGCGGCGCTGTCCGGCGCACTGGCTCAACTCGCGCGCGAAATCGCCGCGGCGCTGGCCGGCGCCAATCGCGCCTACGCGCGCGGTCCGGGCGCTCCGGGCTAGGCCGCTCGATCATAGCGATAGCACCCGGCCGGGTTGCCGACTGGCGTCGATTTCCCACCCGCCGTTCCAAGTGGGCCGGGGTATTTACCGGTCCCGCGCGTGGATGGCCGCAAACCCACCGCCCAAAACGAACCACCCCAGGCTGGGGGCGCGGGCGTCTCGTCCGCGCGCTTACCGCACCGCGCGTGCGCCCCGTGCGCCCGTAGCTGCCCCTGCTGACAGTGCGCCAATCCTGCGAACAGGTTCCGCCGCACCGACTACTGAAACGCCACTTCGTTGAAACTGCGCAGTTTGCGGCTGTGCAGGCGGTCCACGCCGTGGCTGCGCAGCATTTCGAGTGCGCGCACGCCTATGCGCAAATGCTGGTCCACGCGCTGGCGGTAAAACTGCCTGGCCATGCCGGGCAGTTTGAGTTCCCCGTGCAGCGGCTTGTCGGACACGCACAGCAAGGTGCCATAGGGTACGCGCATGCGGAAGCCGTTGGCGGCGATGGTGGCACTTTCCATGTCCAGCGCGATGGCGCGGCTCTGGTTGAAACCGCGCACCGGCTCGCTCTGTTCGCGCAATTCCCAGTTGCGGTTGTCGGTCGAGGCGACGGTGCCGGTGCGCATGATCTTTTTGAGATCGTAACCATCCAGCTGGCTGATTTCGGCCACCGCGCGCTCCAGCGCGACCTGAATTTCTGCCAGTGCCGGTATCGGTACCCAGGGCGGCAATTCGGTATCCAGCACGTGGTCATCGCGCACATAGGCATGGGCCAGCACGTAATCGCCGACGCTCTGCGTATTGTGCAGGCCGGCGCAGTGCCCCAGCATGATCCAGGCGTGCGGCCGCAGCACGGCGATGTGGTCGGTAATGGTTCGGGCATTGGACGGGCCGACGCCGATATTCACCAGCGTGATGCCGGAATGTCCTTCGCGCACCAGGTGGTAGGCCGGCATTTGCGGCATGCGCAGAGGGCTCTCGCCCTCGGGCAGGCGCACTTCGAGGTTGGAATTCCAGGTCGTGACTTCGCCGGGTTCGATGAAACAGGTGTATTGGCTGCGGTAATCGAGTTCGCCCTGGTCCTCCGCCGGGCTCATGATTTCCTTGCCGTAGCGTATGAACTCATCGACATAGAACTGGTAGTTCGTGAATAGCACCAGATTCTGGAACGAAGCCGCCGACGTGCCGGTGTAGTGCTTGAGCCGGTGCAGCGAATAATCCACGCGCGGCGC
>JAEUNN010000900.1 GCA_016791085.1 Rhodocyclaceae bacterium
TGCAATGGCGTTTCGGCCGCCTGGGCAGCATCAACCGGCTCGACCTGCGCCTGGCCGACGGCGCCGATGCGGCCGCCGCGCGGGCGCGCATCGCGGCCGTGCTGCCGCCCGGCGTGACCATCGCGACGCCCGACGAAGCGCTCGGGCGCGCCGCCGAATTGTCGGCCGCCTATCGCGTCAATCTGAGCATGCTGGCGCTCATCGCCCTGGTGACCGGGGCGTTTCTGGTGTTTTCGACCCAGTCGCTGGCGGTCATACGGCGCCGCGCCGAATTTGCGTTATTGCTGGCCTGTGGTCTTACGCGGCGCGAACTGGTGCGCCTGTTGGTCGCCGAAGGCGCGCTGCTGGGCCTGGCCGGGGCGGTTCTGGGTTTGGCCGGCGGCTACCTGCTGGCGGGCGTGGCGCTGCATTTTCTGGGAGGCGACCTGGGCGCCGGCATGTTCACGCCGGGTGCGGTGCGCTTGCTGCCCGATGTGGGCGCCAGCGCCGGCTACCTGTTGCTGGGCGTGGCCGCCGCGGCGGCCGGCGCCTGGCTGCCGGCGCTCGAAGCCGCCTCGCGCCCGCCCGCGCTGGCGCTGCGCAGCGGCGACGAAGCGCATCTGTTTGCGCGCATCGAACACGCCCGCGGCAGCCTGGCCTGTTTCCTGGCCGCGGCGGCCGCGCTGTGGCTGCCGCCACCGCAGGGCATACCGGTCGGCGGTTATTTGTGCGTGGCCTTCATTTTGCTGGGCGGCGTGCTGTTGTTGCCGGCGCTGGCGCGCCGCCTGTTCGCACTGCTGCCCGGCCGCGGCGGCGCGCTGGTGCAACTGGCCGGCGCACAGCTGGCGGGCGCGCCCGGCTTCGTGGCCGTAGCCGGCGCCGGCGTGCTGGCCGCGGTGGCACTGGCGGCCGCCATGGCAGTCATGGTGGGCAGTTTCCGGACTTCGCTGGAACAATGGCTGGACCACATGTTGCCGGCCGACCTATACGTGCGCGCCGCGCGCGCTTCCGAAGCGGGCGGCATGGATGACGCGACCCAACAGGCGCTGTTGCGCATGGCGGGCGTGGCGCGCGTGAATTTCGTGCGCCATCGCCAGATCATGCTGGACGCCGGGCGCCCGCCGGTGGCACTGATCGCCCGCGATCTGCCGGACGATGCAGGCCAGGCGCTGCTGCTGGTGGCGCGCGCCGCGGACGCACCGGGCCGGCCGATCTGGGTGTCCGAAGCCATCGTGGACCTGTATGGCTGGCACCCCGGCCAGAGCGTGAACGTGCCGCTGGCCGGCCGTGCCGTGCCGGCCCGGGTGGCCGGCGTGTGGCGCGATTACGCGCGCCAGCAAGGTGCGATCATGATGCGGCTGAACGATTACCGCGCACTTAGCGGCGACCGCACGATCAACGAAGCCGGCCTGTGGCTCGCGCCCGGCCATACGCCAGCCGGCACCGCGGCCGCGCTGCGTGCCGCCATCGCCGGGGGCGAGCGGCTGGACATCGTTACGCCGGGCAATATACGCAACATCAGCCTGGCCATATTCGACCGCACTTTTGCCGTGACCTACGCGCTCGAAGCGGTGGCCATCGTGATCGGGCTGGCCGGCATCGCGGCCAGTTTTGCCGCCTTGGCGGCGGCGCGGCGGCGCGAATTCGGGGTATTGCGCCACCTCGGGCTTACGCGTGGCGACATCGGGCGCCTGCTCGCGCTCGAAGGCCTGCTGGGCAGCACGCTGGCGGTGGGCCTGGGTCTCGCGCTGGGCGGCCTGATCGCCTGGGTGCTGGTCAAGGTGATCAACCGCCAGTCTTTCCACTGGAGCATGGATTTCGCGCCGGACTGGCTGCCGCTGGCTGCGTTCGCGCTCGCCATGATCGCCGCCGGCACGGCCGCCGCGCGCCACGCCGGACGCCAGGCCGCCAGTGCCGATGCGGTACAGGCGGTCAAGGACGACTGGTGAGGAGCGTGCCGCGCCGGCGTTAATGCGATGCGTGACGCGCTGCACGGCGCCGCCGCTACGCGCCGCGGAACCCGCAGTATCATCCTACATTCCCCGGTTGACCGCTACGATAGCTGAATAAAGCCCTGAAATGATTCATGTTCATTCGCCTACGCGAGCGTACCGTGCAGGTGAGCCCCGCCACGCAACTGAGGAATGTAGGATCATCGGGCGCGCGCCCTGCTCGCGCCGACTAAACCCAGGAGACCAAAAATGCTGACCAACGATACCTGCTGCACGCTCGTACCCTATTTCGAAGTCGATGCCGGCAAGCTCGATGCCTTCAAGGCGCTCGGGCCGAAATTTGTCGACCTCACGCGCAACGAAGCGGCCTGCATGCATTATGCGTTTTCGTACGACGGCAATATCGCGCACTGCCGCGAAGGTTACGACAACGCCGAGGGCCTGCTGGCGCACCTGGAAAACGTCGGCGCGGTGCTGGGCGAGGCGCTCAAGATGGCGAAAATCATCCGCCTCGAAGTGCACGGCCCGGCCGCCGAAATCGACAAGCTGCGCGGGCCGCTGGCCGGGCTCAAGCCGCAGTTCTTCATCCTCGAAGAAGGCGGCATACGCCGCGCCGGCTGACCAGGCGCGCGCGGGGGCGGCGCGCGCCCCGGCGCCTCACTTGCCGGCCGGCGCCTGCGGCGGCGCGGCCGGCGCCGCATACCAGTTATTCGCGGCCACCACCTTGGGCTGCTCCGGGTCGCGGCAATAATGCGGCGACATGATTTGCACGGCGTGCCGGTTGAAAGCATCCTGGATGGCGGCATGCAGATCGCTCGCGACTTTCACGCGCAGCGCCGGCAGGTCGGTGTCGACATAGGCAACCAGCTTGTATTCGACGTAAAAATCCGACAGCGCGGTCTGTACCACGAAGGGCGCCGGTTGGCCGGAAATGTCCGCCACCGAGCGCGCCGCTTCCAGCAGCAAAGCATGCACCTGACGCCAGGGCGTGTCGTAACCTATGGTCACGCCGGTTTCGAGCATGAAGCCGTGGCCGCGCGAATTGCGCGAAAAGTTGCGCGTCACGTTGGCCAGCACATAGGCGTTGGGCAGCGATATTTCTTCGCCCAGGCCGGTGCGCAGGCGCGTCACGATGAGCCCCAGTTCCACCACCGTGCCTTCGCAATCCTGGATGCGCACGTATTCGCCGGGTTTGAGCCCGCGCGTATACACCAGGATCATGCCGCTCGCGATCTGTCCGACCAGGCCGGACGCGCCTATCGAAGCCATGAGCCCGAGCATGACCGTGAGGCCCTGGAATGCCTGGGTGTGCGCACCCGGCAGGTAAGGATAGGCCATGGCCACCGCGAACAGCCACAGCGCGCCATTCACGATGCGCCGCGTGGCCGGCGCGGTATGGCTGTCGAGCAGCCCCAGGCTGAGCTTGCGCCGCGCGATGTGCTCGAACATTTCGGCCGATGCCTGGGTAGCCGCCCAGGCCGCCAGAAAGATGCACGCCGCCACGAACAGGCCGGGCAGCGCCGCGGCGATCGCGGACAGCATCTGCACGAACAGGTCGCCCAGACGCTGCGACAGGTTTTCCGCCGCCGGACGCGTATAGGGGAACTGCCGCATGCTGTAGGTGAAGAACACGAACAGTCCGAGCAGACTTACGAGCCAGGCCGCCAGCAGACAGCCGCGCGAAATCCAGGCCGGCAGCATGGCCAGCATGCGCGAGCCCTGCAGATGCCCATCCAGCGCCGAGATGCGCCGGGCCAGGCGCGCGGCCAGGGCGGCGCGCGCCAGGTGGGTGAGCTGGAACACCACCGCGAGCAGGGCGCCCAACAGCAGCAAGGCCACGGCGGCGCGGCCGGCGCCGCGCAACAGCGCCGCCGGGTCCTGATGTTCGCGCGCCTCGGACCACACTTTCTGCAGCACACGCGATGCCGTATTGGCCAAATCTTCGGCCGTTTCGCCGGCTGCGTCGCGCGCATCGCCGGGCACCAGCACGAACATGGTTTTGCCGTCCAGTTCCACCTGCACGCCTTGCGCGGTCGATTTGACCGAGGTCCAGCCCTCGCCGGCGCGTTCCGCCGCGCGCGCTATGCGCAGCCGCGCCGCTTCGGCGCGCTCGGCCGGCGTGAA
>JAEUNN010000207.1 GCA_016791085.1 Rhodocyclaceae bacterium
TGGTGCCGTCGATCTTCAGCACGCGATACTGCGGCGCCGCGCTGAAGCTGCCCTCGACCGTCAGGCTGCCGCCGATGTGGATCAGGTGCCCTTCCAGGAAGCCCTGGTCCGCCCAGTTCTTGCCGTCGGTGCGCGTCAGGATGCCGCCCGTGGTCGTGTAGGCCACGTTGTACGGCACCGTGTCCAGCACCTGCTTGTCGACCGCGACGATCTTCTTGTCGAGCGTCAAGCCGGCGACGCCGGCCGGGAATGCCGGGCCGCTCAGCACCAGGATCGAGTTGTCGTTCGGGTTGCGCAGCGGTACGCCACCCACCATCACGACATTGCCGTTGCCGTCGCGGTAGACGTCGTCCTCGACGGAAACCACGGTCCACGTGCCGGTTACGCCCTGGATCGTGACCGTCTGGCCGGGCAGGAAGCCCTCGGCCTTCCAGTCGAAGCCGGCGCGGCGGATGGTCGGGTTGGCGTTGTACGCGTCACCCGGCAGCGCGCCGGCATTGACGAACTTGAACAGGTTCTGCGCCGAAACGAACGGCGCCGGGTCGAGCGTGCCATTGACGTCGAGGTGGTCGTTGCCCTGACCGAGCATCAGGTTGACGACTTCGATCGTGCTCTGGCTGGCGTCGGTGCCGACGCTGGCCGAACCGTAGTTAACCTTGCCGTAGCTGATGCCGCCCGGCACGGTGATCGTGCTCGAGCCTGCAGCGGCCTCGCCGAACAGCGGGCCGGACAGGTTCTTGAACACCAGGTCGTTGGCCATGCCGAAGCCGCGCAGCGTGGTCTGCGTCATCACGCCGCTGGTGTCCGCAAGGCTCGAGTCGTTGTAGATGTTGAGCACGTCGATCTGCTGGCTCTCGGGCGGCTGCGCGCCGATGGCGATCAGGAAGCCGTCCTTCTCGCCCGGCAGCTTCACGCCGTTGGTCAGCGAGCGGTCGGCCCCCGCAGGGCCACCTTCGACGGCCAGCGGGCCGCGCAGCTTGGACAGCAGGTGCGTGGAAACCGGGAAAATCTTCACGCCCTCGCGCATCGGCGGGACGATGTAGTTCGCGTCCGCGGCCAGCTCGACCGTCTGCTGCACGTAGTAATTGGCGGGGGTGAAGTTCACTTCCGGCGCGATGCGCACGACCGTGACATTGGTGTCGGGGGTGGCGTCGTTGAGCCAGGTGCCCGACAAGCCGCCCGC
>JAEUNN010000962.1 GCA_016791085.1 Rhodocyclaceae bacterium
GCCCAGCAGGGACAGCACGCCAGGTTCCGGCACCGGGGTGCAGTTCGGGTCGCCCGGTACGCATTCGCCAAAAACCGCCTTCGACAGGAACAGTTGTTCGTAGCCGTTGTTGAGCGCGCGCCAGTGCGGGTCAGCCATACATATTTCTTCGATGGTGGCATTGCCGGTAATCGACGGATCGCAGCCCAGGCGCAGGTCCACCTTCAGGGTGTAGGTGGCGAGTTCGGCGTCGGTCTTGGTGGCGAACAGGTTCGACAGAACCGCGTTCAGTTCCGGGAAAATTTCCGCATACACGGCCTGGTTTGCGCCCAGGTTGTGATTGACCGGGCCTTCCACGGCAGTGGGGTCGCTACAGCTCACCAGCCCCAGGAAGGCATTGCGGCACAGCGAGCCACCCGCCAGAACGTAGTCGGTATTGTCGTTGTCGCCGGCAATCGGGCCCGCGCCGGTGGAGGTGTAGGTCGTCACGTCGCCGAAAATCGTGCCACCGCCGCCTTCGACGATGGTCGCATATTTGCTGTTCTGGTTGGTCAGGTCGTAAATCGCGAGGTTGCCGGCGCCATCCTGCACGGGATTGCCGTCCGGGCCGATCACACGCACCTGCATCCAGGCGGCGAGGGATTCCGCGGAGGTGTCGTTGCTGTTGGTCTGGTTGTTATTGAAGTAGAACACCGGCGCCAGACCATCGAGGAAGGTCTTGAGGGAATCCAGGCGGGCATCCCAGGTGCTTTCGGTGTTGTTCGCGATCGTGCCGTCATCGGTGCGGGCGGTGTCCGTCGACGTCTGGAAGCGTATGGTATCGGAGCCCGGCCCCGGGTTTTGCGGCCCGTTCGGGGTGTTGTAGGCGTCGTCAAACCCGGCGCCGTTGCTGGCGATGCCGTCGGGGCTGGTGGCGATCACGATGGCGTCGTTGATCTGGCCGGGCGAGGACGGAATGTAGAACGGGCAGGTGTTGTTGTTAACACCGGCACAGTAGTCGATCACGTTGAACGGCATCGAATACGACTGCGCGTCGCCATATTGCACAAATCCGACCCCGTTGAAGTTGGGTACGGCGTGCGCGCTGCTTGCGGCGACGGCCGCTGCGGCCAGGGTGAGGGCCCTGAGCGCATTTGCGCGAAACGTTTGCTTCATGAAGATTTCTCCGAAAGTCAGTTATTCGTTGGTCTCGAAGGCCGTATCCCTCTGACACCCCTGCAGCCGGTACGGCGCTGTTCCGAAACGCCCGTTTATTGGTCTGCAATTTGTCAATAGCAAACTCTGTGCCATATAAAAAAGCTGCATAAAATCAGGAAGATAAAATGTGCTGTGGCATATGTTATAGTTTATCAAGGGTGGCGATACGGTTTCTTTTAAATGCCTGGCTATTTGGCATGCACGCAATAAATCAATATCAATATCAATATGTTATGTATTGATAATTTGGTTGATGGGTGCTGCAGGCTGGATTCCGTCCGGCGCATGATGCCGGCCTGGTCGATGCAACTGGAAAACTTTCTGACTTCCAGTCTTTGGTAATACTAGATATATATTTAATGAAAAATCATGTGGTTATGATTTATATCCGAATATTGTCGAAGCGGAAGAAGGGGTCTTTTGCTCTGCGCCAGGAAAATTCGGAAAACTCCGTGTAAATTTTTTCGACATGCCAAAGCAATGCGGAATTCGGTCACAAGATTCTGATATGTAATTATTTTTTGATCAGTCGACAGGCTGTCCTTCGGTGGCATGGCGGTAAAACCTTTGAGGATTCGGGTGGCAAGCTTCTTGGCGTTCGAGCGAATTCTCCCGAAGCGTGTGCGAGACGCCGCGAAGTGTGTCGTATTATGCAAAACGCGTAGTGTGTGCGGCGCCTGTAGAGAAGCTGGAAGCAGATGGGCTGGGCCGCGGCAGGGGGGGCGCCGGGCACCGTGTAGTGCTGCGGGCGGCCGCGCCGGGCGGCGGCGCGATCTGGCGCGCGTGCGCGGTTGTGCGCCGTTGCCGGCTGTTGAGAGGCCTTATGTGCGGATTGCGGACGCCGGTTCGAGGTTCGCATCCAGGGTTGCCGGCATGCTCACCGAGGCGCAGCCAGACCTTGCCGGCAATGCGCGCCCGCCTGCGGCACGCGGGACGGATGGCCGCGGTCGGGGCGCGGCCATCCGCCGGGGAACAAGAACTTCAGGGGTTGAAAAACTCCCGCACGCGGTCCATGAAGGATTTTTGCCGCGGGTTGTTGCGGTCGCCGTCGGAGCGGCCCAGGGATTCGAATTCGCGCAGCAATTCGCGCTGCCGTTCGCTCAGATTGACCGGCGTTTCGACCACCACGTGACACAGCAAATCGCCCAGGCTGCGGCTGCGCACGCCGCGTATGCCCTTGCCGCGCAGGCGCATGACCTTGCCGGTCTGGGTTTCCGGCGCGATCTTGACTTTGGCGACACCGTCCAGGGTGGGAATTTCGAGTTCGCCGCCCAGCGCGGCGGTCGTGAAACTGACCGGCATTTCGCAGTGCAGGTCGTCGCCTTCGCGCTGGAATACCGGATGCGCCTTGATGTGGATCTGTACGTACAGGTCCCCCGGCGGGCCGCCGCCCATGCCGGATTCGCCCTCGCCGGACAGGCGTATGCGGTCGCCTTCGTCTATGCCGGCGGGGATTTTGACCTGTAGCGTCTTGTGCTGCTTGACGCGCCCGGCACCGTGGCAGCTCGGGCAGGGGTCTGTCACCATGCGCCCGTTGCCATGGCACTTGGGGCAGGTTTGCTGGATGGAAAAGAAGCCCTGCTGTATACGTACCTGACCCGAGCCGCCGCAGGTGGTGCAGGTGACCGGTTTGGTACCGGGCTTGGCGCCATTGCCGTGGCAGGTTTCGCACTCGGCGAGCGAGGGGATGCGGATGCGCGTTTCGGCGCCGCGGGCGGCTTCTTCCAGGGTGATTTCCAGGTTGTAGCGCAGGTCGGCGCCGCGATAGACACCACTGCGGCCACCGCGCTGGGCCTGCCCGAACAGGTCGCCGAATATGTCGCCGAAGGCGTCGGCAAAATTGCCGAAATTGTTGCCCTGGAACGGCCCGCCCCCTGCGCCGGCATTGGGGTCTACGCCGGCGTGACCGTACTGGTCGTACGCCGCGCGCTTTTCGCCG
>JAEUNN010000996.1 GCA_016791085.1 Rhodocyclaceae bacterium
TGGTCACGGCCAGCGAAATCTGGCCCAGCTTGTCGCGCCAGAGCAGGCGCATGCTGTGGTTGAAATCGTGTATGAGGTAGCGCGGATTGCGCTTGAGCGGCTTGTGATCCACCCCGGTATCGGGAATCCAGCGGTTGAACATGGCCGCCAGCAGATATAGGGTGCCGACCACGGAGATGGTCATTTCCGGGATGGTGTCTATGCCGGTGTCGATGGCGGGAAAATCCAGCGCCAGCAGCGCGTGCGCTATGTCCGGTTTCACCAGGGTGCCACCCAGCACCGTGCCCAGTATGATGGCTCCGACCGTCAAACCTTCGATCCAGCCATTTGCCACCACCAGCAGCCGGTGTGGCAGGTACTCGGTCAATATGCCGTACTTGGCCGGTGAATAGGCCGCCGCGCCCAGCCCCACGACGGCATACGACAGCAGCGGGTGCACGTCGAAAAACATGAGCGCACAGCCACCCACCTTGACGGTGTTGGCAATGAACATGACACGCCACTTGGGCATGGAGTCGGCAAACGCGCCCACGAATGCCGCCAGCGCCACGTATGACACGGTGAACGCGGTCTTGAGCAACGGCTCGTAACCCGCGGGCGCCTGCATGTCACGCAGGATGAATATGGCCGCGATCAGCAGGGCGTTGTCGGCCAGCGCAGAAAAAAACTGCGCGGCCATGATGATGTAGAAGCCGAACGGCATCGCTCGCTTGATTACCCTTGCAATTGGGCGGGCGGCCACGCGGCCGCCCATTATTGGGGTAGGCGCGGTTATACCACAGAGGGCGGCAGGCGTAGGGCGCGGCGCGTGAATGCCGCGCTGCATCAATACTCGCCTGCAGTAGCCGGACGTAATACGGTATGCTGCGCCTCGTCCGGCCCCGGCGGCCGTTGTGCCCGGCGCGCCGGCCATGCTTTGCCGATTTTCCTTGCCCGCCATGCCGCGCCCGATTTCCGCCTCCATCGATCTACGCGCCCTGCGCCACAACTACCTGCTCGCAAAAAGCCGCGCCCCCGGGACGCGCGCGCTCGCCGTGGTGAAAGCCAATGCATATGGCCATGGGCTCATGCGGGCCGCGCGTGCACTGGACGGCGTGGCCGACGGCTATGCGCTGCTGGAAATCGAAGATGCCGTGCGCCTGCGCGAAGCCGGCATACGCGAGCCCATACTGCTGCTGGAAGGCGCGTTCGACCGCGAAGACGTGCACACCGCCTTGCACTACGGCTTCGAACTGGTGGTGCACGAAACCCGCCAGATCGACCTGCTGGCGGCTGCCGGCGCGGCCGCGGCGCAGTGTCGTGTGTGGCTCAAGATCAATACCGGCATGAACCGCCTGGGCTTCGCTCCGGCCGCCGCGGCGCAGGCCTGGTCGCGCCTCTGCGGTGTGGCCGGGCAGGTATCGCTCATGACCCACTTCGCCGATGCCGATGGGCCGGGCGGTGTGAACGGCCAGCTGGCCGCGCTCGCGGCCGCGCTGCCGGACTGGAAAGGACCCTTGTCGGCGGCCAATTCCGCCGCCCTGTTGCGCTTCCCGGCCGCGCACGGGCAGGTCGTGCGGCCCGGCATCATGCTGTACGGCGCCAGCCCGTTTCCCGATCTCGAAAGCGCCGCGGCGCTGGGCCTGCGCCCGGTCATGACCTTGAGCGCGCGTATCATCGCGGTGCAGAAACTTCTGCCTGGCCAACGCGTGGGCTATGGCGGCCAGTTCGAGGCCACCCGGCCCTGTGTGGTCGGCGTGGTGGCCTGCGGCTATGCCGACGGTTACCCGCGCCATGCGCCCACCGGCACCCCGGTTCAGGTCGACGGCTGTTTGACCCGGCTGGTAGGGCGCGTGTCCATGGACATGGTGACGGTCGATCTGACGCCGCTGCCACAGGCCGGGGTGGGCTCGCCGGTCGTGCTGTGGGGGGCCGGAAATCCCGCCGACGACGTGGCCGGCGCGGCCGGCACCGTCGCCTACGAACTGTTCTGCGCGCTCGCGGCGCGCGTGCCGGTGCAGGAATGCACGGCGCCATGAACGCGCCCGTTTGAGGCCGGCCGGCATGGCGCGCGCCAAATCCCAATATCAATGCACGCAGTGCGGCGGCCTGCAGCC
>JAEUNN010001058.1 GCA_016791085.1 Rhodocyclaceae bacterium
GCTCACGGCCAGTTGCGCGGCCTGCCGATATTCTTCGCTGGCCGCGTCGTACGCTTTGCGCGCCACGTCCACGCGCGTGCGCAAACCCGTGGTGTCCAGTTCGAACAGCGCGTCGCCGGCTTTCACGGGCGTGTTGGGGCGTACCTGAAACTGATCGATCACACCATCCAGCGGCGCGCGCACCATGAATGCATCTTTGGCCGTTACTTCGGCCGGTGCCAGCACCGACAGGCGCACCGGCAGCAGGCAGGCGGCCAGTGCCACGAGTGCCACGCGGCGCGCGCGGCGGCGATCGGCCAGCAGCTCGCGCATTCGTTCGCGCCAGTCGCGGCGCGGCAAAAACGCCAGCCAGGCGTGGGCATAAACGGCCGCCAATTCGTCCGCCAGGGCGATTTCATCGGCGTCCCAGGGCCGCTCGCGGGCGAGCAGCCAGAGGCCGAACACCTTGCCGCCGGGGCGGCACAAGGGCAGCACCAGCACCGCCGCGGGCAGCCATTCGTTCCAGTCCTGTTGCAGCGCCGCCGGCAAATCGCCGGGCGCGGCCTCGAACGCCCGGTTGCGCGCGGCCCAGTGCCGCGCCGCGCGGTCCACCCACTGGCCGTAGGGCGTGTTGTGTTCGGGCGCGGGCAGCCCGGACACCGCCACCACACCGTCGGCGCCGGGCAGGCGCGTGGTGTCCAGCCACACCGCCGACTGGCGGTATTCCAGCATTTGCCGCGTTTCATTGACCGCCACGAAACCCAGCGCCGCGGCATCCGGCGCCTCGCGCGCACGCCGGGCGAGCTGCAGCAACAGGCCCAGGCCCTGGACCGGATCGGCGATGGGCGGGCTCATGGCAGGCGCCGCAGCGCGCCGGAGCGCGCGCTACCCGGGCCGTAGCCGGGCCGCACGACCTGCTTGCCGGCCGCCGCGGCCATTGCGGGCTGATCCACGGACCATCGAAGCGCCACGGCGCGCCTACCTCGCCGCGGGCGGCGTGAAGCTCGCCCAGCCGCTCATGCCGGACAGCAGTTCCGGATGCGCGCCATCCACTTCGCCCGCCAGGGACACCGACTGGCTGACCGGATCGATGCGCGCGCCCAGGCGCGTGACGCGCGCCTTGTAGTCGCGGTTCAGTTCATCCACGTGGATGTCGAAGCGGGTGTCCTTGTTCAGCCAGGCCAGCCATTTCGAGGGCACGATAAGTTTCACTTCGAGTTTCTGGCTGTCGAGTATTTCCACGATGGGCTTGCCCTGCTGCACGTACTGGAAAGGTTCCACGTGCAATTTCGCGACGCGGCCGGAATAAGGCGCCGCGATGGCGCACTTGCCGACCGTAACGCGCATGGCCGCGGCTTCCGCCTCGGATTCTTTGGCCTTGCCGGCGGCCTGGTCGACCTCCAGGGTGCTGATGGATCCCAATTCGGCAAGACGTCGGTTAACCTTTAGCGTTTGCCGCGCGGCTTCGGTGGCCGCTTCGGCTTTGGCGAGCTGGGCGCGGAACAGCGCGCAGTCGAAACTGACCAGCAGCTGCCCGGCCTTGAACGCATCGCCGTCCTTGAACGGCAGGCTGGCGATGCGCGCGGCGATTTCGGCCGACAGCAAGGTTTGTTGCAGCGCGGACAATTGCACGCGTATGCGCCCTTCCTTGTCCTGCGACGGGTTGGCGGCGGAGAGCGCGGCGGGCGGCGGTGCCGGGACCGGCGCCTGGGCCTGGACGGCCGGCGCCAGGCCCGCCAACGCGCCCAATAGAGCGCTTGCGAGACGAATATTCATGGGCTTACTGCGGTGCCGTGGCGGCCGCCAGCTTGTCCGGCTCAGGCCCTGCCGCCAGTCCCGCCGGAGCGACCGGGTCTTCGCCCAGGCTGGCGATCACCTGACCGTAAGCCGCCTGCAGGTTGGCGTAATTCTGGTAGCGCCGGTAATCCGACATGAGGGCCGACACGCCGCTGCGTATTTCGTTGAGCCGGCTTTGCGCGTCGTTCTGCGCGCCGATGCGGGTGTGCTCGAATATGCGGTCGTCGATTTCCCACAGTTTCTGCGACAGGTCGTATTGCCGCTTGCGCCCCGCGTATTCGCGCCAGGACACATGCACCTGCGTGAGCACGGCCATGCTGAGCGCGAGGCGCTGGGTGCGCGCCAGTTCCACCTGGGCGTCGGCCAGCTCTTTCTGTTTGGGGCCGGACAGCAGGTTGAACAGATTCCAGCTCACGCGCAGGCCGGCATCGACCCAATTGTTGTTGTGCAGGAAAGCATTGCTGTCGTAATGCGGGCCGAAAGAAATTTCGATGCCGGGCAGCATGCGCAGCACGGCCTTTTTGGCTTCGGCCACGCTGATGCGCTCGTTCAGGTCGGCTTCGTACAGTTCCGGCCGCTCGGTGAGCGCGCGTTCTTCCATTTCGGCCAGGCCCAGCGGCAGTTCCGGCACGGCCAGGCGCGCCGGCACCAGCAGCGAAAACTGCGTGCCCGGCGCGAGGTTCATGAGCGCGGCGAGCCGCGGCTTGGACTGGGTCAGTTCGTCGCGTATGGCTTCCAGTTGCCGCACGATGTCCAGCATGGCCTTGCGGTAGTTCAGCGTTTCCAGCGGCGGGCGCAGTTTTTCGGCTTCCACGCGCTGGGCGTCGGCCAGTGCCCGATTGACCTGTTCCAGCAACGGCTCGACGCGTCCTTCCAGCGCCTGGGCGCCCACCGCCAGCCAATACGCCTGGCGTACCTGCTGCATGAGTGCGTGCAAGGTTTTGCGCTGGCGCTCGCGTGCGACCAGGGCGCGGTCCGCCTGTTGATTGGCCTGATACCAGCTCACGCCGAAATCCAGCACGTTCCAGGTTAGCGACAGGTCGAAAGTATGGTGGGTGCGCTGCTGCGAGGTGGTGTTGGACAGCACCGTGCGGCCGCTGTCCACATCCACGCTGTCGGTAACCAGATCGTTATTGCGCGTGCTGTAGCCGGCCGCCGCGGTGAGGCGCGGCAACATGTCGTAGCGCGCCAAATCCAGTTGACCCAGCGCCAGCGCCTGCTCCATGAGCTTGACGCGGTTTTCCAGGTTGTATTGCACGGCGCGTGCCATGGCATCTTCGAGCTTCAGGGGGCCGGCGAGCGGCGTCTGGTCGCGGTACATGGCGACCCGGTCGGCACGTACCTGGGTGGCCCGCTGTTCCCGCGTGATCGGACTGGGGCTTACCGCGCAGCCGCCCAGCAGCGCTGCCAGGGCGAGTGCGCAGGCCTTAATAGCGCCCGGCGGAAATTTGGCTCTTTTGCTTACTTTCATGTGTCATCCCCGATTGGTCATACGGCGCCGCGGCGCGTGGTCGCCACGCGCTGCAAGCTTGCGACCAGTTTTTGCTGATCGCGCTGCAGAGCCGCAGCGCGCCCCAGCTTGTCCATTTGCTCAGCCAGGGCCGGACGGCCTGCGACGCCGCCACGCTGCGTCTGGCGCGCCGCAAGCGATTGCTCATCGGCGTCGGGCGAACCCGCAGGGGCGTCGTCGCGCTCCGGTGCGTCCTGGGTGCGCGGCTCTGTATGCTCCATATCGGCAATCGAAAGACGAAATTGAGCGCTCACTTCCTTGCCAGTTGCGTCGCGCGCGGTGACGCGTATGTCCAGATCGCCCTCGACGCCGGCCGGCGGCCGGCCACTGAAGCGGCCGCTGGCGGGATCGAATTTGAGCCAGCCGGGCAGCGCCTCGCCGCTGGCCAGCCTGGCTTCGATACTGACCGGCATGTCGGCGTCGGCGTGGTGGAACATGCCTTGCGGCAGTTGAAAGCTGAAATCGCGGCCTACCGCGGTTTGCTGGTCGGTTGCGCGTATGGCGAGGCTCAGTCCGCGCGCGCCGGCCGGCGCGTCGCCCGTGGCGGGGCGGGATACCAGTTCCGACGCGGTCGGGGCCGGCGATGACGGCTCATTGCCCGCGGACGCGCTGGCCGGGGCCGGCGCGGGGGAGGGGGCAGGTTGAGCCGCGCCCGCCGCGCTGCCCGCGCCGGCAGCGCCGCTGTTGCTGGTACCCGTGCCGGGGCCGGCGCCCGGCGCGGCATTGGTGGCCGGTGAGCCGGTCTCCTGGCGCGGTGCGGCGTTGCCGTCGGCAATCTGTACGGCGAACTGGGTCGAGGCGGTGTTGCCGCGGTCGTCGCGGGCGGTCAGTTTCACGTCCAGCGCAGGCGGGCTGCCGGCCGGCGGCGTGCCGGTGAAGCGGCCCGTGGAGCCGTCGAACTGCAGCCAGGGCGGCAGGGGG
>JAEUNN010001068.1 GCA_016791085.1 Rhodocyclaceae bacterium
CGTAATAGGGGCTCATGGGTCGGCTATGGGCAGGAAATCAGGCCAGCCGCCGTCACGCCGGCGGCGGCCGGGTTGATCGGATCAGGCAAGCCAGCGTTTGCGGCGGCGATAATGTTTGACTTCGCGAAAGCTCTTGCGGCCCGCCGACGACAGGCCCAGATAAAATTCCTTCACGTCCTCGTTGGCTGCAAGTTCCGCCGCCACGCCTTCCATGACTACCCGGCCGTTCTCGAGGATGTAGCCGAAATCGGCGTGGCGCAGGGCCACCATGGTGTTCTGCTCGGCGAGCAGGAAACTCACGTTTTCGCGCGTGTTCAGGCCGCGCACGATTTCGAATATTTCTTCCACGATTTGCGGCGCGAGCCCCATCGAAGGCTCGTCGAGCAAAATCATTTCCGGGTTGGCCATGAGCGCGCGCCCGATTGCGCACATTTGCTGTTCGCCGCCCGACGTATAACCGGCCTGTGACGTACGGCGCGTTTTGAGGCGCGGAAAATATTCGTACACCTTCTCCAGGCTGCGCTTGATTTCGGCGCGTCCGTCGCGGCGCGTGTAGGCCCCCGTGAGCAGGTTTTCTTCTATGGTGAGATGGCCGAAACAATGCCGCCCTTCCATGACCTGCACGACGCCGCGCCGCACCAGCTCGTTGGGCGTAAGCTGATCGACGCGCTCACCCTTGAATTCCACACCGCCCTTGGTGACATCGCCCCGCTCGGCGCGCAACAGGTTGGAAATGGCTTTGAGCGTGGTGGACTTGCCGGCCCCATTGGCGCCCAGCAGCGCCACGATGCGGCCTTTGGGCACGACCAGCGACACGCCTTTCAGCACCAGAATGACGTGGTCGTAAATCACTTCGATGTTGTTGACGGCGAGGTAGGCGGTGGAAGCGCCGCTGGCGGACAGATCGTTCAACCTATATTCCTCAGTTGGACGCGCCCGAGAGTGCGGCGGGCGCGTTGGCTGCCTGGGCGCGACGACGCGCATGGCCGCCCCCCTGCCGCGAGGAGCAACTTGTCCTGGCGGACTGGCTGGCGGCGCGCCCGTCGTGCCATTGGGGTGTAGCGGACCTCACCCACATGGCGCGCGTGAGAAGTTCTCGGAATTTGCACTATTTCAGCCGTTTATTGACGCTTCGTAGCGGTCGACTGGGGAATCCAGGTTCATTATCCTGGCCGGGACTTGCGCCGCACGGGCGGCGCGTGCGGGCCGCGGCCGCGTGCGGCCGCGCCCTCCGGTTGGCCCAGGTTCAGCCCTCTTTCGAGCAATCGCGCGGCTGTATGCCCTTTTCCTTGCCGTAGGCGGCAGCCGACGATTCGACGCGCGCGCGCACCATTTCGCGATCGGCATCTATCCAGTCGGTAATCACCTTCCACTGTTTGCCGTCCCACTGCTGGTAGCGCACTTTGCCCGAACCTTCATGGTCCGCGCAGCTCACCTTGAGCGCCGGCATGAAGCCCGTGGCGCCCAGGGCCGCCAGGCGCTTGTCGTCGATGGCGAGATTTTCGAAGCCCCAGCGCAATTGCTCGGAGCTAAGCGTTTTGCCCTTGCCGTATTTATCCTGCGCCTTGCGTATGGCTTCGACGGTGATGATTCCATACACCACGCCGCGGTTGTAATAGACCGAGCCGACGCGGCTCTTGTCTTCCATATTGCCCTTGTTCTTGCCATACACGAACTTCTGGATGTCGGCGATCACAGGATAATTCTGCCCGGCCACGTTGAACCCGGCCGCAATGAAACCTTTCGCGGCGTCACCTGCCGGAATGGTGTCCTCCTCGGCGCCGGACCACCACACGCCGACCATTTTGTCGCGCGGGAATCCGGTTTTCGCCGCCGCCTTGAGCGCGGTCGGGTTCATGACGCCCCAGCCCCACAGGATGACCCAATCCGGGCGGATTTGGCGTATTTGCAGCCATTGCGACTGCTGTTCGTTGCCCGGATGCGCAACCGGAATGAAGGTCGGCAGGAAGCCGTAGCGCTTGGCCTGTTCCTCCATCATCGCGATGCCTTCCTTGCCGTAGGCCGAATCGTGATAGAGGTACACGATCTTCTTGTCCTTGAGCTTGTCCATGCCGCCTTCTTTCTGGCCGATGAACTTGATCATGGTGGTATTCTGCGACCAGTAAGTCGTGATCATGGGGAACACCCAGGGGAAGTAGCGTCCGTCCACGGCATCGGTACGCCCGTAACCTATCGTGACCAGCGGTATCTTGTCGGCCGCCACCTTGTCGATCAGCGAATAGGTAATGCCGGTCGATAGAGGCATCACCACCGAAGCGCCGCCGCCCTTGTTCTTGAGCCGCTCGTAACATTCCACGCCGCGCGCATTGTTGTATTCGGTTTCGCACTCTTCCCAGGTCAGCTTGACGCCATTGACGCCGCCTTCCTTCTCATTGACCAGTTGCAGATAGTCGATGTAACCGCCGAAAATTCCGGAACCGCCGGCCGCATACGGCCCGACGCGGAAGGACAACATGGGCACGAACTGTTCGGCTGCCTGCGCCACGGCCGCAGCGCCCCCCAGCAGCACTGCGCCGAGCAAAAACCGCAATCCAATTTTCATATCGGTAACCTCCTCCTGAGCATCACGACATCAATGCGGAAACGGCCATAGCCGCAGCTTTTCTTTGCTTATCTGCCATAGTCGGGCAAGTCCGTGCGGTTCGACGATCAGGAAAAAAATGATCAAACCGCCAAACAGTATCAGTTGCAGATTGGAACTGAAGCCGGCCGGCATCCAGGACCCCAGCAGAGCCGGCAGGGCCTGGTCCAGGAAGATCGGCAACAGCACGATGAACGCCGCACCCAGGAACGACCCCAGTATGCTGCCCACGCCGCCTATGATCACCATGAACAGGATGCGGAAGGACAGATCGAGGTTGAACGCTTCCGGCTCCACCGTGCCGATGTAGCAGTAAGCGTAGAGCGCACCGGCCACGCCACAGTAGAACGAACTGATCGCGAACGCCAGCAATTTGGTCCGCATGAGGCGTATGCCTATGACCGAGGCCGCCACGTCCATGTCGCGCACCGCCATCCAGGCGCGCCCTATGGACGAGCGCACCATGTTTTTAGCGGCCAGCGCGAACAGACACACGATGCTGAGCGTGAGCAGGTATTTCGCCGCCGGCGTGGCAAACTTGAACCCGGCCAGCGACAATTCCTGCGCGGTAATCACGCCGGAACTCGAATAGTTGGAAAACCAGGGAAATTTGACCAGCGCCCACACGATGAAAAATTGCGCCGCCAGCGTTGCCACGGCCAGATAAAAGCCCTTGATGCGCAGGCTGGGCAGGCCGAACAGCACGCCCACCAGCGCCGCCGTAATGCCGGCCAGCACAAAAGCCAGCGGGAACGGCATCCAGCTCACGCGCAGCACGAAGTTATAGGCCGCGAACGCCCCCACCGCCATGAATGCCGCCGACCCGAGCGACAGTTGCCCGGCATAGCCGGTCAGAATGTTCAGCCCCAGCGCGGCGAGCGAA
>JAEUNN010001113.1 GCA_016791085.1 Rhodocyclaceae bacterium
CGTCGCGGCACGCATCATGGCCGAAGAGGGCGTGGCCGATTTTCGCCTCGCCAAGCGCAAGGCGGCACGCCAGCTCGGCCTGGAAAATCACGACGTGCTGCCGCGCAACGAAGAAATCGAAGCCGAATTGCGCACCTACCACGCGCTCTACCAGGAAGACGAACACCCGCACCGGGTGCGCGACATGCGCACCGCAGCCGCGAATCTGATGCGCGAACTGGAAAGTTTC
This sequence comes from Rhodocyclaceae bacterium, assembly GCA_016791085.1. Classification (GTDB taxonomy): domain Bacteria; phylum Pseudomonadota; class Gammaproteobacteria; order Burkholderiales; family Rhodocyclaceae; genus JAEUNM01. Next base: position 230 of record JAEUNN010001113.1, read on the forward strand.
ACCCCCTACCTGTGCGGTGCCGTGGCCGACGGCACGGCGGCACGCTATAGCGCCATAGAACTGCAGCTGTTTGCCGGCAGCAGCAAGGACGTCGAACTGTTCCTGCTCAACCGCCAGGTCCGTTTCGACACCCGCGAACCGCGCCGACGCGACCGCGCCGCGCCGGAAACCGTATTCAGGCTGGAATGGGAAGATTACCCGGTGGAACTGGCCGTGTATCCGCGCGAAGCCGAGCGTGCCGCGGGGCGTGATCGCCTGCGCCTGCCGGCGCTGCTGGAACTGCTGCGCGAGCCGGACTGAGCGCATGGGAAAGCCGGCCCGGCTGCTGCTGGTCATCGCGGTTGCACTGGTTTCCGCGGCGGCCGGCCTGTATTTCGGCGCCGGGCGCGGCGCGCGGGTCGATGCCGCGGCACTGGCCGCGCTCGCGGCGCTGCAATTGCCGGACGCGGCCGGAGCGCAGCGCTCCCTCTCCGAATGGCGCGGGCGCCCGCTGGTGGTCAATTTCTGGGCCACCTGGTGCCCGCCCTGCCGCGAGGAAATGCCGGCCTTTTCGCGCCTGCAGGACAAGTTCGGCCAGCATCGCGTACAGTTCGTCGGTATCGCCCTGGACGAACCCGACCGGGTGCGCGATTTCGCCGCCGCCCACCCGGTATCCTACCCCCTGCTGGTGAGCGGATTCGGCCTCACCAAGCTCATGGCGGACCTAGGCAACCAGAAACAGGCCCTGCCCTTTACGCTGGTGCTCGACGCCAGTGGCGGACTGGCCACCAGCCGCCTGGGCGTGTTCCCCGAAACGGAACTCGAAAACCTGTTGCGCGGACTGGCTGAAAAAAGCCGCTAGGGCCGGCCTCCTGCGGCGCCGGACTGGCTGCCACCGGCACGAGCGGGCGCCCTCAGGGTGGCACGGGAAACCACTTCATGCGCTGCGCGAAATTGCGCGAAATGTGGACAACTTGCAGGATCTTGCGGCAAACTTGGCGCTATGAACGCCGAAAAGCAGGCATCTGCCACCGCATCGCGCGGCAGCCCCAAGCTCCAACCGCCCTGCTCGCGCGCTCCGTGCAAGTTGCCTTCACGCGCTGTCCATGCACCGCAGCGCCCGCGGGCGTGCCGGGCAAACCGGCCGGCATAGTGCCGGCTGATCCGTCGCGGCCCACACCACATCCCCCATTTTTGGAGCAATCATGGATTTGCGCAAGCTCAAGAAGCTGATCGACCTCGTCCAGGAAGCCAATATCACGGAGTTGGAAGTCAGCGAAGGCGAAGAGCGCGTACGCATCGCCAAACTGCCCGCGCAAGCCGCGCCGGCGCAAACCCACTATATCGCGCCGCCGGCAGCAGTTGCCGCGCCCGCAGCGCCCGGCGCGGCAGCGCCGGCAGCGGCAGCGGCGCCGGCCGCCGCTGCGCCGGAACCCGAACAACACACGGTCAAAGCTCCCATGGTGGGCACCTTCTATCGCTCGTCCTCGCCGGGCTCGAAAGCATTCGTCGAGGTCGGGCAAACCGTGGCGGCCGGCGACACGCTGTGCATCATCGAAGCCATGAAGCTCATGAATGAAATCGAAGCCGACAAATCCGGCGTGGTGAAAGCCATCCTGGTGGACAACGGCCAGCCGGTAGAGTACGGCCAACCGCTCATCGTCCTCGCCTAGGCGGACGGCCATGTTCGGCAAAATTCTGATCGCCAACCGCGGCGAAATTGCCCTGCGCATCCTGCGCGCCTGCCGCGAACTGGGCATACGCACCGTCGCCGTGCATTCGGTGGCGGATTCCGAAGCCAAATACGTGAAACTTGCCGACGAATCGGTCTGCATAGGGCCGGCGCCGTCCGCGCAAAGTTA
>JAEUNN010001146.1 GCA_016791085.1 Rhodocyclaceae bacterium
TCGAGCCGGTGTCGGGCGGCACGAAGCCCGCGACATAGCCGTTGAAACTGTCCTGCGGGCCGTTCGGACCGGCCGCGCCGTAGTCCTGCGTGCCTTGTTTGACGGCGATTTCCTGGTTCACCGTAGCGACGTAATAGTCGAACCAGCCGGAGCCGGTATCGCGCGCGGCACTGAGGTCGCCCACGTAGCGATTGAATTCGCTGTCCGACCCGCCAGCCGCCATCAGGCTCGACGATCCACACAGGGCAGCTGCCGCCAACAGCGCTGCCATCGACAATTTGCTGGAACTCATGACACTCTCCTTGAACGGGCTAGGGGCAATTTAAGCTGGAACCGGTCTGCCGTTCCGACACCTGCCGGGCTCTGTGCTGACTGATTCCGCTTTGCATGTTAGTCGTCTGTTAATTAAAAAATGGTGAATTTTTCACATTTTTTGCTGCAGTGCAAATAATTGACAATCCGGCTGCAAATAGTTGTCCAAACGCCGGCTCCGTGGCGGCAAGTCATTCATTTGTGAATGAAATTAGACCGAGGTGGCAGGTGCGCCGGGCTGCCGCGGGCAAACCTGGTGCAGGTGATAACGGCTCTCGTTGCAGGGTCTAATGGGCCGGCAGACAGCCGCTTTAGTGCCATGCGGTGCGGCTTGGCCGCAATCCGGCCGCGGTGTGGACGCGCGTGCCGCAGCGGCCTACATGTGCCGCTGCGCTAGACTGGGCGGTGCACGCAAGCGCGCGCCAATCGAAGCTTTTCATCAGGGAGCCAGCCATGACGACGCCAAGTTTGCGGGACAAGCGCGTATTGATCACCCAGGCCGATGCGTTCATGGGACCGGCGCTGTGCGAAATATTTGCCGAACAGGGCGCGAGCGTACTCGCCAGTACGGCATGCCTGCGCGATCCGGCGGCACCGGCGGCGATCGTCGCGGGCGCCGGGCGCGTGGATGTGCTGATCGCCAACCTGGCGCTGGAGGCGCCCCGATCGCGCGCCGCCGACGCCGGCGAGGCAGAGTGGCAGGACGTGTTCGGCGCGCTGGTGCATCCTCTGCCGCGTCTCGTGAAAGCCGTGCTGCCGGGCATGCTGGCACGCGGAAGCGGCAAAATATTGCTGATCGGCAGCGCCGCCGCCTTGCGCGGCATGCCGCGCTCATCGACCTACAGCGCCGCGCGCGGCGCCCAGCTGGCCTATGTCCAGGCCATAGGCGTGGAACTTGCGCCGCAGCACATACAGGTCAATGCCATCGCGCAGAATTTTGTCGACAATCCCACCTATTTTCCGCCCGCGGTGCAGGCCGATCCGCGCTTTCAGGAACGTTTGCGGCGCGAGGTGCCGCTGGGCCGCCTGGTCAGCGCGCGCGAGGACGCGCAATTCGCGGCCTATCTGTGCAGTCCGGCCGCGGATTGTTTTGTCGGCCAGATATTCCCGGTGTGCGGCGGCTGGGTGGGGCGATGAGCCGGCGCAACGCGCTCCGGGCCACGCTTCAGGCGCCGGCCGCGGGTGCCAGCCAGCCGCGCGTGCGGCGCACGGCTTCGCGCCAGTGCGCCATCGCGGCGCCTGCGGCATCGCGGCTCATGGCAGGTTCGAACACGCGGTCGATCTGCCACTGCTGCGAAATTTCTTCCACATCCGACCACACCCCGGCCGCCAGGCCGGCCAGATAGGCGGCGCCCAGCGCCGTCGTTTCGAGTATGCGCGGGCGCAGCACCGGCACGCCCAGCAGGTCGGCCTGAAATTGCAGCAGCAGGTCGTTTGCCGCGGCACCGCCATCGACGCGCAATTGCGTGAGCGCATGGCCGGCGTCGGCCTGCATGGCGTCGAGCAGATCGGCGGACTGAAAGGCGATGGATTCGAGCGCCGCGCGCGCCACGTGGGCGGCCGTGGACCCGCGCGACAGGCCGAACAGGCTGCCGCGCGCATAGGCGTCCCAGGTCGGGGCGCCCAGGCCGGTGAATGCCGGGACGAAATACACGCCGCCGGCATCCGGCACCGAGGCGGCCAGCGCTTCCACGTCCACCGAACGGCGGATGATGCCCAGGCTGTCACGCAGCCATTGCACCACGGCGCCGCCCACGAACACACTGCCCTCCAGCGCGTAGCGCGGGCTGCCGGGCAATTGCGCGGCCGCGGTGGTGAGCAGGCCGTGCGCCGAGGCGCGCGGCGCGGCGCCGGTCTGCATGAGCATGAAACAGCCCGTGCCATAGGTGTTCTTGGCCATGCCGCTGGTGTGGCAGGCCTGGCCGAACAAAGCCGCCTGCTGGTCGCCGGCGATGCCGCCCAGCAGCACGGGCTGTCCGAAAAATTCCGCCTCGGTCATGCCGTAGCGCTGGCTGGAGGGCCGCAGCTCGGGCAGGATGGCCGCGGGTATGCGCAACAAGTCGAGCATGCGCGCGTCCCACCGTTGTTCGGTCAGGTTGTACAGCAAGGTGCGCGAAGCATTGCTGAGGTCGGTAAGGTGCAGGCGGCCGCCGGTCAGTTTCCAGACCAGCCAGCTGTCGACAGTGCCGAATGCCAGTTCGCCGGCTTCGGCGCGGGCGCGCGCACCCGGCACCGTATCCAGCAGCCAGGCGATCTTGCTGCCGGAAAAATACGGGTCCAGTACCAGGCCGGTGCGCGTGCGCACTTCGTGTTCCAGCCCGGCTGCCTTGAGCGCGTCGCACAGCGGCGCGGTGCGGCGATCCTGCCACACGATGGCGTTGTGGATGGCGCGGCCGCTCGCGCGCTCCCACAACAGCGTGGTTTCGCGCTGATTGGCGATGCCGATCGCGGCGATGTCGGTGGCGGCCAGTCCGGCCCTGGTCAATGCGTCGCGCGCCACCTCGAGCTGGGATTGCCAGATTTCCTCGGGATCGTGTTCGACCCAGCCGGATTGCGGAAATATCTGCCGGAATTCCTGCTGCGCGCTGGCCGCGATGCGCCCGCCCGTGTCGAACACGATGGCACGCGAACTGGTGGTGCCCTGGTCCAGGGCGAGCAGGTAGGTCACGGCATACTCCCGGCGCGGTCGATAGGCGAAAGATATGCGATGGCGCGCCCGCCTGCAAAACTTGCCGTGCCCCGGCCGGCGCGGCACGAAAAAAAGCCCGGCCTGCGGCCGGGCTGATGTTGCGGGACGGTCCGCGGCTTATTTGCCGCCGGATTCCTTGAGCGCGCGCTCTATGGCCTTGGACGGGTCGTCTTCTTCCGGCGCAGCCCCCTGGCCGTTCTGAGACTGATCCGCACCCGGCACCGGGGTCGGCGTATCTTCTTCCTGAGTCGGGATGATGATTTCGACCTTGTCCAGATCTACCTTCTGATCCTTTTCCAGGCCACCCGTCACCATGCCCGGGAAGGCGATCACGAGGCCGACCATGATCATCTGTATGACCACGAAAGGCACGGCGCCCCAGTAAATTTCCATGGTTTTGACGCTGGGCGGCGCAACCGAGCGCAGGAAGAACAGCGCGAAGCCGAAGGGCGGGTGCATGAACGAAGTTTGCATATTCACGCCCAGCAACACGCCGAACCAGATGAGATCTATGCCCAGCTTTTCGGCGACCGGCCCCAACAGCGGCACGACGATGAAGGACAGCTCGAAAAAGTCCAGGAAGAACGCCAGCACGAACACCAGCACGTTCACCACGATCAGGAAGCCGAGCTGGCCGCCGGGCAGATCGAGCAGCAGTTCTTCGACCCATTTGTGGCCATCCACGCCGTAGAAGGTGAGCGAAAACACGCGCGCGCCGACCAGGATGAACACCACGAAGGCGGTGAGCCGCGCGGTGCTGGCCATGGCCTGCTTCAGCAGCGTGAGGCTCAGGCGCCTGCGCGCC
>JAEUNN010001147.1 GCA_016791085.1 Rhodocyclaceae bacterium
CATGCAATTTACACCGCGAAAGCTGGCGCAAGGCCTGTTCGGATTGGTGATTCGTTTTGCCCACGGTGGATTTCTTGCCGTCGGCATCATCGTTACTTTGCTGGTAAGTGCGCGTATCGCCACTTCGGGCATGGACGCGCAATTGCTGCCGGGCTTCCTGCGGCCGATCGCCGCCAATCTGTTGCCGGCCGCCCAGGCCGCAGACGAAGAACTTGTGCCCGAGGCCGCCGTTGCCCCGCCGGTCAAACGCCTGTCAGATTATTTGTCGCGACGCTATCGCGTCGCTGTGGATGCCGTGCAGCCCCTGGTTGCAGAAGCCTTTGCGTCGGGTCGCACGACCGGCCTGGACCCCTTGCTGCTGGTGGCGGTCATGGCGGTGGAATCGAGTTTCAATCCTATCGCCGAAAGTTCATTCGGGGCGCAGGGATTGATGCAGGTGGTGCCGCGTTTTCACATGGAAAAGATCGGTGCACACGGCGAAGATGCCACGCTGCTCGACCCGCTCGTGAATATTCGCGTGGGCGCGCAGGTGTTGAAGGATTGTCTGGAACGGGCCGGAAACATGCCGGCCGCCCTGCAGGCTTACGCCGGGGCTTCCAATGACGCCGCCCAGCAATATAGTGCCCGCGTCATGTCCGAACGCAGCCGCCTGCAGCAGGCCCTGGGCAGCAATAAAGCCAACGCGCGCGCCGGTCGCGGCGGTTCCCAGGCCTGAACTGTGCGCCTCGCGGCGGCTTAAGCGCGTGCGGCAAAGTAACGCCGCATGCGCTCCACGCCCTCACGCAGGCGTTCTACTTTCGCCACATACGAAAATCGCACGTGACGGGCAGGGGCGTAATCCCCGAAGTCGATGCCGGGCGTGACGGCTACGCCGGCCTGCTCAAGCAGTTCGTGGCATAGCACCGCACTATCCGGCGCGAGGCGCGAACAATCTGCGTAAATGTAGAACGCGCCCTCCGGCTCGGCCGCGATCAAAAATCCCAGGTCGCGCAGTGCGGGCAACAACCAGTCGCGCTGCGCAGCCAGCATTGCGCGGCGGGCTTCCAGCAATTCCAGTGTGGCCGGTGCGAACGCCGCCAGCGCGCCGTACTGGGCCGGCGCCGAAGCGCAAATGAACAGGTTTTGCGCGAGTTTTTCGACCGCGCGCAAATAGGGCTCGGGCACCACCAGCCAGCCCAGGCGCCAGCCGGTCATGCCGAAGTATTTGGAAAAGCTATTTACCACGAAGGCGCTGGATGAAAATTCCAGCGCGCTGCTGGCGTTAACGCCATACGTGAGGCCGTGGTAAATCTCGTCCGAAATGAGCGTGCCGGCGCGGCTCTCCACGGCGTCTATCAGATCGATCAGAGCGCTCTGTCCGATCAGGCAGCCGGTCGGATTGGACGGGCTGGAAAGTATCAGGCCGCGCGTGCGCGCACCCCAGGCGCTG
>JAEUNN010001150.1 GCA_016791085.1 Rhodocyclaceae bacterium
TGGGAATGGACGCGCTCGTCCTACGACCCCTATCCGGGCTTTCGCCCGCTGGCCGGCGCGGTGGGCGAGTACAACGGCAAATTCATGGTCGGGCAGATCGTATTGCGCGGCGGCAGCGTCGCCACGCCGCCCGGTCACATGCGCGCGAGCTACCGGAATTTTTTCCCGCCCGCCGCGCGCTGGCAGTTTTCCGGCCTGCGCCTCGCGCAGGACGCCTGAGTCGGCAGCACGCCGCAACAACAATCAGAAAGGAGCTTCGCCATGCCGTATACCGCCCCAAGCCGCCCCGCCTGCGCTGCCTCCATGCCGCGCGAGCTGGCGGCATGAGCGCCGCACTGGGGGCGCAACGCGCGCCGCGTACGGCCGAACCTGGCGATTTCGGCCGCGCCTTGCTGGCCGGCCTCGCCGCCAACCCGCGCAGCGTGCCGCCCAAATATTTTTACGATGCCGCCGGCTCGGCGCTGTTCGACCGCATTTGCGCGCTGCCCGAGTATTACCCCACGCGCACGGAAATCGGCATTCTGCGCGAGCGCGGCGCGGACATCGCCGCCTGCGTGGGCGCCGGGGCGCACATCATCGAATTCGGCGCCGGTTCGGTCGTGAAAATCCGCCTGCTGCTCGATGCCCTGTACGCGCCCGCCGCCTTCGTGCCCATAGACATTTCCGGCGAACACCTGCACGCCGCCGCGCGCAGTTTGCGGCGCGACTATCCGCAACTCGCCATCACTCCGGTGGTGGGCGATTTCACGGCGCCGCTGGCATTGCCGGCGCTGCCTGCGGGCGCGCGCCGGGTGGGGTTCTTTCCGGGGTCCAGCATAGGCAATTTCACGCCCTGCGAGGCGCAGCATTTTCTGCGCCAGGCCGCGCACCTGCTGCGCGGCGGCGGCATGCTCATAGGCGCCGACCTGGTCAAGGACCCGGCCATCCTGCACGCCGCCTATAACGACGCGCAAGGCGTGACCGCGGCGTTCAACCGCAATCTGCTCGAACGCGCGCGGCGCGAACTGGATGCCGAAGTCGATACGGCCGGTTTCGACCACTATGCGTTCTACAACGTGCCGCAGCAGCGTGTGGAAATGCACCTGGTGAGCCGGCACCGGCAGCACATCACGGTGGCCGGCCAGCGCTTCGAATTCGCGCCGGGCAGCGCCATCCATACCGAAAATTCCTACAAATACACGCTGGACGGGTTTCGCGCCCTGGCCGTGGCGGCCGGATTCCGGCCCGGCCCGGTGTGGTGCGACGCCAACGCCTGGTTCAGCCTGCACTGGCTGGAGGCGCCCGGCTAGTCCGATTACACTGCCGACCTGCACCCAGCCGGGTCGCGCTGTGCCGTCGATGTCCCTTTCCGGTTCGCCCTCTGCGGGTCGTTCCGCGTTCGCAAGGCAGCGCGGGTGCCGTGTCCGCCAGCAAAGTGCGGCAAATCCGCTCATGGTTCGACAGGCTCACCTCGAACGGATTTGCCGGGACGCCTGCGGGACATTGCCGGAACTTACGCAGGCCGGAGTCCTGCATGCCACTTGTCGCAGCCTTCCACGATTGTTTGGGCCCTAGGCTGGCACAGCCCAAACGACTATCGATGCAGGTGCGATTTCAAATCCGGGGAATGCAGGTTCAATGTTTGGCTGGCCTGGAGCCGGCCGGCGCGGCGCCGGCTGGTCGGGCGCGGCGGCCTCAGTGTGCCTCGTCCCAATTCGCGCCGGCGCCCACTTCGGCCAGCAGCGGCACGCTCAGTTGCGCCACGCCGGCCATGAGGCGCGGCACATTGGCGCGCACGGCGTCGAGTTCGGCCTGCGGCACTTCGAATATCAGTTCGTCGTGCACCTGCAGTACCAGGCGCGTTGCGAGCTTTTCCGCGGCGATCCAGTCGCGCACCGCGAGCATGGACAGTTTGATCAGGTCCGCCGCGGTGCCCTGCATGGGCGCGTTGATGGCGGCGCGTTCGGCACCCTGGCGGCGACCCACCTGCTGGGCGCGGATTTCCGGCAGCCACAGGCGGCGGCCGAACCAGGTTTCCACATAGCCCTTGTCGTGCGCCAGTTTGCGCGTCGCGTCCATATAGCGCGCGACGCCCGGATAGCGCGCGAAATAGCGGTCTATGTAAGCCTGCGCGGCGGACCGTTCGAGGTTCAGGTTTTTCGCCAGGCCGTGCGCGCTCATGCCGTAAATCAGGCCGAAATTGATCACCTTGGCATAGCGGCGCTGTTCGCCGGACACCTCCTCCGGCGTCACGCCGAACACTTCGGCGGCGGTGGCGCGATGCACGTCTTCGCCGCCCGCGAACGCCGCCAGCAGGCGCTCGTCCTGCGACAAGTGCGCCATGATGCGCAATTCGATCTGCGAATAGTCGGCGCTCACGATGGCGGCGCCGGGCGGCGCCACGAAAGCCGCGCGTATGCGGCGGCCTTCCGGTGTGCGTATCGGTATGTTCTGCAGATTGGGGTCGGTGCTGGCGAGCCGCCCGGTCGCCACCGTGGCCTGCGAAAAATTCGTGTGCACGCGCCCGGTGACGGGGTTCACCATGCGCGGCAGCTTGTCGGTGTAAGTGCCCTTCAGTTTGGCCATGCCGCGGTAATCGAGTATCACGCGCGGCAGCGGATAGTCGAGCGCCAGCTGGGCCAGCACCTCTTCGTCGGTGGATGGCTGACCGGACGCGGTTTTTTTGACCACCGGCAGCTTTTCGCGCTCGAACAGGATTTCCGCCAGCTGTTTCGGCGAATTGATGTTGAAAGGCTGTTTCGCCAGCGCGTGCGCCTCGGCTTCGAGCGCCAGCATCTTGCGGCCCAGTTCAGCGCTCTGCCGGGCCAGCAGATCGGCGTCTATGAGTACCCCGGCGCGCTCCATTTCGAACAGCACCTGCGCCACCGGCAGTTCGATGTCGCGGTACAGCTTGTGCAGCTTGGGTTCGTGCGCCAGCGCCGGGGCCAGGGTTTGATGCACGCGCAAGGTCACGTCGGCATCTTCGGCCGCGTATTCGACCGCCCGCTCCACACTTACCTGCTCGAACCCTATGCGCGCCGCGCCCTTGCCGGTGACTTCGTCGTAAGTCAGCGGCTTCAGTCCCAGATGGCGCGCCACCAGCGAATCGAGGTCGTGCCCCTTGTCCGATTCGAGCACGTAAGATTCCAGCAGGGTGTCGTCCCGTATGCCGGCGAGCCGGATGCCGTGGTTGGCGAATACATGGCGGTCGTACTTGAGGTGCTGGCCGACCTTGGCATGTTGGTCCGATTCCAGCCAGGGCCGCAATTTTTGCAGCACCTGATCCAGCGGCAATTGTTCCGGCGCGCCCGGATAAGAGTGGCCCAGCGGCAAATACGCCGATACGCCCGGCGCCACGGCGAAACTCATGCCTACGAGGCGTGCCGCGAAGCTGTCGAGCGAGGTGGTTTCGGTGTCCAGCGCGGTGAGCGGCGCGGCGTCCAGGCGCGCCAGCCAGGCGTCGAACGTCGCCCAGTCCTGTATCGCCTCGTAGCCGGCGCGGTGCGCCGCCGGATCGTCCGGCGCCGCGGCGGCCTCCGCCTCGGCGCTTGCGCCGTCTGCGGCGCCGGCTTCGATTTCGCGCAGCATGGTACTGAATTCGTAGCGCTTGAACAGCGCCACGAGCGCGGCGCGGTCGGGCGCCTGCGGCGCCAGATCGTCCAGCGTCACGGGCAGTTCCAGATCGCACTTGACCGTCACGAGGCGCCGCCCCAGCGGCAGGAAATCCAGATGTTTGCGCAGGTTTTCGCCGACGGCGCCGGTAATTTCCGCGGCGTGCTCGACCACGCCGTCCAGGCTGCCGTATTGTTGCAGCCATTTCACGGCGGTTTTGGGGCCCACTTTGGCCACGCCCGGCACGTTATCGACGGTATCGCCGACCAGTGCGAGATAATCCACGATGCGCGCGGGCGGTACGCCGAATTTGTCCGTCACGCCGGCCGCATCGAGCGTTTCGTTTTTCATGGTGTCCACCAGCGTGACGCGCGGGCCCACCAGTTGCGCCATATCCTTGTCGCCGGTGGAAATGATGCAGTCCAGGCCGCGCGCGGCCGCCTGCGTGGCGAGCGTGCCGATCACGTCGTCGGCTTCCACGCCGGGCAGCATGAGCAGCGGCCAGCCCAGCGCGCGCACCGCGGCGTGTATGGGCTCGATCTGCAGCACCAGGTCCGGCGGCATGGGCGCGCGGTTGGCTTTGTACTGCGGATACCAGTCGTCCCGGAAGGTGGGGCCTTTGGCGTCGAACACGCAGGCCAGGTAATCCGCGCCATGGTCATCGGCCAGACGCCGTAACATGCTGATCACGCCACGCATGGCGCCCGTGGGTTCGCCGTTGCGGGTGCGCAGGTCGGGCAGGGCGTGAAATGCGCGGTACAGGTAGGACGAACCGTCGACCAGTAGCAAAGTCGGCATGCTGATTGAAATCCGGGAAACGCTGCGGACGCGGCCGCGGGCCGTGAACTTTAGCACCCGGTCTATGGGCTGGAGCACCTATGAGCGCAAAAGAAAAACTCCCGAAAATCGTCGATCCCGGGCTTACCACCGTGCGCTACACGGCGCGCGAAGCCTGGCGGATTTTCGGCATCATGGCGGAATTCGTCGAGGCAACCGAAAGGCTGGCGGAAATCCGCCCCGCGGTGTCGGTATTCGGCAGCGCACGCACGCCGCCCGACCATCTGTACTACATCCTGGCCGAGCGCATCGCGCGGCAATTGTCGGATGCCGGGTTTTCGGTCATTTCGGGCGGCGGCCCCGGCATCATGGAAGCCGCCAACAAGGGCGCCTATTTCGGCAAATCGCCGTCGGTGGGGCTGAACATCCAGTTGCCGCTGGAACAGGCGGCCAACCCCTATCAGGACATTTCGCAAACTTTCCAGCACTTTTTTGCGCGCAAGTTCATGTTCGTCAAATTTGCCGTGGCTTATGTCGTACTGCCCGGCGGCTTCGGCACGCTGGACGAGGTCATGGAAGCGCTCACGCTGATCCAGACCCGCAAGAGCCCGCGCATTCCGCTGATACTGGTGCATTCGCCGTTCTGGGCCGGGCTGCTGGACTGGTTCCGCGAGCGCCTGGTGCTGGAAGGCATGATAGACGCCGACGACCTCGATCTGATCCAGGTCATAGACCAGCCCGAGGCGGTCGCCGACGCCATATTCAAGCACTACGAAACGCGCGGCTTCCGTCCTCTGCCGGAAGAACACGAACTCATGCTGAACCTCTAGCGGCGCGTTGCGGGGCCTTGCGCGCCGCGACAAATTTGTTGCACTGCGACAGGATTTGTGCGAGCATTCGCCCCGCCCTCGAAGGCCGGTTGCAAGCCGCACCGGCCACTCATCGATTTCTAGCCCCACTCGTCAGGCTTTTCCTGATCGACTCCCCGGTTGGCATCGATGTTTTTGTAGTCGATACGCCCGCCGCCGTTGCCTCCGCGCATGGGTGCGCCATTCGTCTCTGGGCATCCCATATCTGTCCGACTGGAGCATTTGCATGACTTTCCGTGAACTTGGCATTCCCGAAGCTTTTGACGCAACCCTCGCGCGCATGGGCCTCGTCCTGCCAACCCCGATTCAAACCCAGGCCATCCCGCTGCTGCTCGCCGGGGGTGACCTGATTGCCGGCGCGCCCACCGGCACCGGCAAAACCGCCGCTTTCCTGCTGCCCGCGCTGGTGCGCATGCTCAAACCGGCCAGCGTGCGTGCGCGCGGCCCGCGCGTGCTGGTGCTCACGCCCACGCGCGAACTGGCGCAACAGGTCAACCGCGCCGCCTTCGAACTTTCGCGCGACCTTCCGCGCGTCAAATCGGTCTGCATCACGGGCGGCGAGTCCTATGTCAACCAGAACCGTCTGCTCAGTTCCCCGCACGAAATTCTGGTCGCCACGCCGGGCCGTCTGATGGACCAGATGCAGAGCGGGCGCGTGGATTTTTCGCGCCTCGAAGTGCTGGTGCTGGACGAAGCCGACCGCATGCTGGACATGGGTTTTTCCGACGACGTGCTGGCCATCGCGCGCGCCCTGCCGGCGGAACGCCAGACGGTGTGCTTCACGGCCACCATTTCGCAAAGCGTGCACGACCTGTCGCGCCAGTTGCAGCGCGA
>JAEUNN010001152.1 GCA_016791085.1 Rhodocyclaceae bacterium
GTCCAAGGAAGAACAGGCCAACCTGCGCCCGTTCTGCCTGATTACCGCCAAGCCCGTGCTGTACGCCGCCAACGTCGATGAATCCGGCATTACCGGCGACCACCACCTGCTGGACGAAGTAAAGCGCCACGCCGCGCGCGAAGGCGCACCCGTGGTGGAATTTTGCGCGGCGCTGGAATCCGAAATCGCCGACCTCGACGACGAAGAAAAGAAGGTATTCCTGGCCGACGTGGGCCTCGAAGAGCCCGGCCTGAACCGCCTCATCGTGGCGGCGTTCGCGCGCCTGGGCCTGCAAACCTACTTCACCGCCGGCGAAAAGGAAGTGCGCGCCTGGACCGTCCCGGTCGGCGCCACGGCACCGCAGGCGGCCGGCGTGATCCACACCGATTTCGAACGCGGCTTCATCCGCGCGGAAGTCATCGCCTTTGGCGACTACATCGCCTGCGGCGGCGAAACCAAAGCCAAGGAAAAAGGCAAAATGCGCCTGGAAGGCAAGGACTACGTGGTGCAGGACGGCGACGTGATGCACTTCCGCTTCAACGTCTAGGCGGCGCATCGGACGGCGTGTATACCTTGCGCCGCGCTAGCCCCTGGCCCGGATGGAAGGCGGCGTAATCCAGCATCGTGCCAGGCACAACGAGGCGCCTCACGACGGTACGCCGTGCGTTGCACGAGGCCCTGCCCGCGGCGAGCGCGGAATGCAACACACCGGGTCTGCCGCCCGCAGCCAAATGACCGGGCTGGCTGCAAGCCGGGTTTGTGCCGGGTGTCCCCGGCCAAGAGGGCGGCGAACGCCAGGCGCCTTGCGGCTTGCTGCGCTCAGGCAAGCGCTTGCGCTCGCAGGAACTTCCCGATCGAGTCCCGCAAAACCGGTGGCCTGGCATGGCTGCTACTTACCGGGACCCCAGCTTGTCCTTCACGTGGCGTGCGAAATTGTCCAGGATGGCCTGCCAGCCCTGGCGTTGTTGCTCCTCGGAGTAGGTGGTTTCGCTATCGAAAGTGACCGTCACGCTAACGCCCTGGGCGCCCTCGCTGAATTCGACCACCGCCAGGCGATCGCCGAAGGCGTATTCGATCACCTGGTGCGGCTGCACCCGGGTGTATTCGCCCGCGAAATCGAAACCGAACGAACCATCCTTGGCTTCCATGCGCGAGGAAAATTTGCCTCCGGGGCGCAGATCGACCGTGGCGGCCGTGGTATGCCAGTCCGGCGAGGCCGCGTTCCAGAGCACGATGTCGGCGGGAGTCGTGTAGGCGTTCCATACCTCGTGTAGCGGCGCGGGGACGACTGTAGTAACGGTAATTTTCATGCGCACTCCAGGCCGCAAGGCGCGGCGCGTAAGGGGAAATCCGATCAGAAGGCGGGCGCCGATCGGGTCGCCGGGATTTACGTTCCGAGCTTCGACCAGCCGCCGCGCTGCGCATCATTGCATTTTCGGCCGCAGTTTTGAACCGATCGAACGCGGCAAGTCCTTGACCGCCAGATCGATACCGGTCCTTACTTGCGCCCCCGTTGCCCCTGGCCCCAAGCTCCGGGGCGCTTGGCGCGGCTCTTGCTTGCGGTAATCTGTCGTGTTGCTGTCGCCGGACTTTTGCCAGACGCCATGACGCCTGCAGATGAACTACCCCGGGGACTGACCGTGCATTCGCCTTCCGACTTCCTGCTGGCCGCCAAACGTTGCGAACTGGGCGGCCTGGAACATTTGCGGGAAATGGTCGGTCTGGTTAGCCGGATCGCCGATCTGGTGCATGAGTTGCAGCGCGAGCGTGGCGCCTCGAATGTATTCCTGGGTTCGCGCGGCGCCCAGTTTGGCGCGGAGCGCCAGCGCATCGCCGAGCGAGCGGCCGCGCTGGAGGCCGATGTGCGCACGCAATTCGCCGCGTTGGACGAATCTGCCACGGCCGGCACCTGCGGCATGCGGCTGTTCAATCGCATCGCGATGGCGCTGGCCATGCTGGAAGGGCTGGCGCTGCTGCGCCAGCGCATCGCCGTTCAGCAACTGCAGCCGGTACAGGTGATCGAGGCCTACGGCGAAGTGATAGGCTGCCTGCTCGCGGTGGTGATCGAGGCGGTCGATAGCGCGGGTGACCCGGCCATTTCCAGGCTGCTGGTCGCGCTTTTTCACCTCATGCAGGGCAAGGAACTGGCCGGGCAGGAACGCGCCCTGGGCGTGGTGGCCTTTTCCACCGGACACATTCCGCGCGAACAACAAACGCGCCTGCTCGATCTGATAGACCGCGAAGAGCGATCGTTCGCGGTTTTCATGGAATTTGCCGAGCCTTGCAGCCGGCAGACCTGGCTGGACCTGAATTCCAACGCCGTCATGCTGGAAGTCGAACGCATGCGGCGCACACTGGTGGCGGCCCATGGCCCGCTGGCCGCGGATGCGGCGGTGACGCTGCGCTGGTTCGACCAGGCCTCGCGCCGGCTCGATGCCATACGCGACATCGAACAAAGTATTTCCGACGCGCTGGCGGCCCTATGCGAGGCGCGCATCGGCGAAGCCCGGGCGGACCTGCGCGACCAAACGTCGCTATTGCTGAAGAGCGAGAAAATCGGACCATTGCCGGCCGCCTCGATCGCGGTATTCATGGATTACCCGGCCGCCGGGTGCGCCGATGCGTCGCCTCCGGTCGGATTGCTCAGCGCCAGTGGATTGGGGCCCCAACTCGGTTCATCCGTGATAGACCTGCTGCAGGCTCAGGCGCAGCGCATTCAGGACGTATCCGACGAACTTGCCAAAACGCGGGCCACCCTCAACGAAGGCAAGCTGATCGAACGCGCCAAGGGATTGCTGATGGCGCGCCGGGGGCTTAGCGAGGAACATGCGCATCGCCTGCTGCGCCAGACGGCCATGAACCAGAACCGCCGTCTCGTGGACATTGCCGAAGCAACCCTGGCGCTGATCGACCTGATACCGGACACGCCCTGAGCGGCGCCCGCGCCTGCCCCCGAATGGTGCGGCCCGCCTGTTTCGTTGCACTGCAGCAGGGCTTTGACTTCGATTTCCGCGCCGGCATACACCCCGCCGGCCTTCCAAAGCGGCCACGGCAAAAGCAATTTTCACAGCCGGCACGATGGTTGCTTAAGGCCATGTGTCGGGAGCGCCGCCTAATTGCGGGCGGCGACTAAACCGGAAGGATGATGGCGTCCTTTGCCCCGAGCGTGAGCGCTCGCGGTGACGGGCGCTTTTTTTGCGCTTACTTACGGAGTGTCGAATGGACGACAAGGATCAGCCCGTATCGGGCGCGCGTCGCAATTTCATCATGCAGTCGGCCGCATTGGGCGGCGCCACGCTGCTCGGATCTGCCTGGATGCAAGCGGCGCAGGCGCAAACTGCCGGCGCGCCGGAAACCAAAGCGGCAAAGCTGGGCTTTATCGCGCTAACCGATGCGGCGCCGCTGTTCGTCGCCGATGAAAAGGGCTTCTTCAAGAAGCACGGCATGACCGAAGTGGAAGTGTTGAAACAGTCGTCCTGGGGCACGACGCGCGACAACCTGGTGCTCGGTTCCGGCAAGGGCGGCATCGACGGCGCGCACATCCTGTCGCCCATGCCGTACCTGATCAGCTCCGGCGCCACGACCGCCAACAACGTTCAGGTTCCGATGTACCTGCTGGCGCGCCTGAACCTGGGCGGCCAATGCATTTCGGTCAGCAAGGAATTCGAGAGCTTGAAGGTGGGCCTGGATACGGTGCGCTTCAAGGGCGCGATTGCCGCCAAGGAAAAGAGCGGCAAGGAAGTCAGTGCCGCCATGACCTTCCCGGGCGGAACCCACGACATGTGGATACGCTACTGGATGGCCGCCGGTGGTATCGACCCGAACAAGGACATCAAAACCATCACCGTGCCGCCGCCGCAAATGGTGGCCAACATGAAGGTGGGCACGATGGACGCGTTTTGCGTCTGCGAGCCGTGGAACCACCAGCTTATCCACCAGGGCATAGGCTATACCGCGATCACCACCAGCGAACTGTGGATGAACCACCCCGAAAAGGCTTTCGCGATGCGCGCCGACTATGTGGACGCCAACCCGAATGCCACGCTGGCGCTGTTGCGCGCGATCATGGAAGCGCAAATGTATTGCGAGGACCCGAAGAACCGCGAAGAAGTCGCCGAAATCTGCTCGCGCCGCAAGTGGATCAATGCGCCGGTGGCGGACATCGTCGACCGCATGCGGGGTGACTTCGACTATGGCACCGGACGCGTCGAGAAGAACAGCAAGTTCCAGATGCGCTACTGGAAGGACCACGCCTCGTATCCCTTCCAGAGCCATGACATGTGGTTTCTCACGGAAAACATACGCTGGGGCTACCTGCCGAAAACTTTCGACATGAAGGGCTGGGTCGCCAAGGTGAATCGCGAAGATCTGTGGCGCAAGGCGGCGCAGCAACTGGGCGTGGCGGCCAAGGACATCCCGGCCTCCAAGTCGCGCGGCGTGGAAAAATTTTTCGACGGCAAGGTGTTCGATCCGGACCGGCCGATGGCTTATCTGGACAGTCTGGCCATCAAGTACATCAAGGGCTGATGCTGCACTAAACACTACGGAGGCAAACCATGAGCAATGCCGAAACGGCGGCGCCGGTGCGAATTTTTGCCGGCACCGACACGATGGGATGGACGCACAGAATTGGCACTGCCGCGCGCGGCGTGGCGGCCACGGTAGTGCCGCCGCTGGCGGTGCTGTGCCTGATGGCACTGATCTGGGAAATCGTCGGTTCGCAGCCGGGCGCGAGCCTGCCGGCACCCAGCAAGGTGTTGAAGGACACCATGGAGCTTATCGTCCACCCGTTTTACGACAACGGCGGCAACGATGTGGGCATGGCCTGGCAACTGCTCGCCAGCTTGAAGCGGGTCGCCCTGGGCTACGCGCTGGCGGTGGTGGCGGGCGTGAGCCTCGGCGTGCTGGTCGGTCAGTCCACCTGGGCGCTGCGCGGGCTGGACCCGATATTCCAGGTGCTGCGCACGGTGCCGCCGCTGGCCTGGCTGCCGATTTCGCTGGCCGCGTTTCGTGACGGCAATCCTTCGGCGATTTTCGTGATTTTCATTACCGCCGTGTGGCCCATCATCATCAACACCTCGATAGGCATACGCAACATTCCCGAGGATTACCGCAACGTGTCGCGCGTCATCCGGCTGAATGGCTTCGAGTATTTCGCCCAGATCATGCTGCCGGCCGCCGCGCCCTACATTTTTTCGGGCTTGCGCATCGGCGTCGGGCTGTCCTGGCTGGCCATCGTCGCCGCCGAAATGCTGATCGGCGGCGTGGGCATAGGTTTCTTCATCTGGGACGCCTGGAATTCCTCGCGCATCAGCGACATCATCCTGGCACTGGTGTACGTCGGCGTGGTCGGCTTCATCCTGGACCGGCTGGTCGCCTGGGCCGGACGGCGCGTCACGCGCGGCACCTCGGTGGCATGAGGAGCGCATCATGAACAAAGCCTATCTTGAACTTTCCGACATACACATGAGCTTCACCCGTGGCGGCAGGACCACCCAGGTGCTCAAGGGCATAGACCTGAAAGTCCGCCAGGGCGAATTCGTGGCCCTGATTGGCCACTCCGGCTGCGGCAAATCCACGGTGCTGAATATCGTCGCCGGCCTGCTCAAGGCAAGCTCCGGCGGTGTGATCGTGGATGGTCGCGAGGTCAATGAACCCGGCCCCGACCGCGCCATGGTTTTCCAGAACCACTCGCTGTTGCCGTGGCTCACGGTGTATCAGAACGTGGAAATCGCCGTGAACAAGATATTCCGCGATCGCCTCAAGCCGGCCGAGCGCAAGGAGTGGGTGCTGCACAATCTGGAAATGGTGAACATGAGCCACGCGCTCGAGCGCTTGCCCTCGGAAATATCCGGCGGCATGAAACAGCGCGTCGGCATCGCGCGTGCGCTGGCCATGAAGCCCAAAGTGTTGTTGCTGGACGAGCCCTTCGGGGCGCTCGATGCGCTCACGCGCGCCCACCTGCAGGACGAGGTGATGCGCATACAGTCCGAATTGCGTAATACGGTCATGATGATTACGCACGACGTGGACGAAGCCGTGCTGCTATCGGACCGTATCGTCATGATGACCAATGGCCCTTCGGCCACCATAGGCGAAGTGCTCGCGGTCGAGCTGCCGCGCCCGCGCGACCGCATCGCGCTGGCCGACGATGCCCGCTATAACCACTATCGTCACCAGGTGCTGCAGTTCCTGTACGAGAAACAGCGCAAGGTCGAAACTTTCGGCGCCGGCAGGTCCGCGCCGGCCATGGCGTCGCGCGCGGCCTGAGGGGCTGGCTCTAGGGCGGAGGCGGGCGTTTGCGAGTGCCGCGGGCCGGGCGCGGGGTGGCCGGCCTAAGGGGGCTGGAATGTGCTGGCATCCCGGGGGCCGGCAGTTCGGGCTGCTTTCGAGCGCCGAATCCGCGTTTTGTCGGGCTACGTGGTGCTGCTGGCGCGGGCGATGCGCTGGCTGTTACCGACGCCAGGTCTCTATTTCGCTGGCAGCGAAGTTGAATCTGCTACGATGTGCCCATCCTGACAGAAATTCCAGCGCCGCACGCCATGGCATCGGACCCACGCCGCACCCCCCTGAAAAGCAAGCCGCTAAGAAACCCGGGGCAGTCCCTGCAGCAGCAGCGCGAGGAACTTATCACCGACAAGGTGTTGTGGCCCATGATGGTCGCGGTGATGGTCATCATCGTGGCGGGGCTGGAATGGTTTAGGTTCTTCCATCCCCTACCTCCGCAGCCTTGGGTCATGACGTTTATCGCCGTGCTGGGCATCCTGTATTCGGTTTGGACGATCAAGAGAAACGCTCCCCGAATCAAGGCGCTCAAGCTGGCGGAAGAAGGCGAGAAGGCCGTTGGCCAGTATCTCGAAAAGTTTCGCGAGTTCGGATACCAGATATTCCATGACGTAATGGGTGACGACTTCAACGTCGACCACGTCTTGATCGGTCCGGCCGGCGTGTTCACGGTGGAAACCAAAACCTGGAAAAAGCCGGCGAAAGGCAGTCCCAGGATTAGTTTCGACGGTGAATGCCTCAAAGCGGACGGAATTGTTCCTAGCCGCGATCCTGTCGTTCAGGCCAAAGCTCAAGCAAGTTGGCTCCGGGCC